>NZ_JBFRKQ010000078.1:0-78637 GCF_041469505.1 Vibrio sp. 10N.286.49.E11 | reverse complement strand
GCGAAATCTTTAGCAACACCGCCGTATACTTTTGCAAGAGTAGTACAGATAGCAGCAGTTAGAGTTGTTTTACCGTGGTCAACGTGGCCGATAGTACCAACGTTTACGTGCGGTTTCGTACGTTCAAATTTTTCTTTAGACACAATCGTGTTCCTTCCTAGTTATGATTCGCCACGTTCATTATTGAGCGAGACGCGCCAGAAATTGCTATTTTATGCGCCAACTCTCGTTAGCGCAATATTTGGACGCATTGTTCTTTCAAAAAATGAAAAAAAATGCCTTCCTTTTGTTTAACCACGCTCTGCAATGATTGCTTTTGCAACATTGTTAGGCACTTCAGCGTACTCACTAAACTCCATAGAGTAAGAAGCACGACCTTGTGTCGCAGAACGTAAATCAGTTGCGTAACCGAACATGACAGACAACGGAACTTGTGCACGAATTATCTTCAGGCCAGCTGTCCCCTCGTCCATACCTTCGATGATGCCGCGACGACGGTTAATATCGCCAACAACGTCACCCATCCAGTCTTCTGGAGTAGTTACTTCAACTTTCATCATAGGCTCAAGCAGAACCGGTTGCGCTTCAAGTGCACCCGTTCTGAAAGCCATAGAGGCAGCGATTGTAAACGCCATCTCACTTGAATCTGTTTCATGGTAAGAACCATCATATAGTGTAGCTTTGATATCCAAAACTGGATAGCCAGCAAGCACACCATTGTTCATCTGCTCTTCAACGCCTTTAGCAACTGAAGCGATAAACTCTTTCGGTACGATACCATTGGCAATTTCATCCACAAAGACAAAGCCTTCGCCAGCTTCTGATGGTTCTAGTTTCAGCCATACGTGACCGTACTGACCTTTACCACCATGTTCACGGATAAATTTACCTTCCGCTTTCGCTGTACCACGAATAGTCTCACGGTAAGCCACTTGCGGGTTACCAACGTTGCAGTTCACGCTAAATTCGCGCTTCATACGGTCAACGATGATATCTAAGTGTAGTTCACCCATACCAGAAATCAGAGTCTGGCCAGTTTCCGCATCCATATCAACACGGAACGATGGGTCTTCCGCTGCTAGTTTACCTAGAGCGATAGTCATTTTATCTTGATCAGCTTGAGAGCTTGGCTCTACAACGATCTGAATAACTGGGTCTGGGAACTCCATGCGCTCAAGAACAATCTTATGGTTCTGGTCACAAAGGGTTTCACCAGTAGTCACATCTTTCAGGCCAATGATGGCTGCGATGTCACCTGCTCGTACTTCTTTTACTTCTTCTCGCTTGTTTGAGTGCATTTGAACAATGCGACCTAAGCGTTCACGTTGTTTCTTCACAGAGTTATAAGCTGTTTTACCGCTTTCAACAACACCAGAGTAAACACGGATGAAAGTTAAAGTACCAACGAATGGGTCTGTTGCAATCTTAAATGCTAGCGCTGAGAACGGTTCTTTGTCGTCTGCGTGACGCTCTGCTTCGTTCTCATCTTCATCTATACCTTTAATTGCAGGTACATCGACTGGAGAAGGCAGGAAATCAACAACTGCATCTAGAACAGCTTGTACACCTTTGTTTTTGAATGCACTACCACAAGTAGCAAGTACGATTTCATTATTAAGGGTACGAGTACGAAGACCTTGTTTGATTTCAGCTTCTGTTAGTTCACCTTCTTCAAGGTACTTATCCATCAGCTCTTCATTTGCTTCTGCAGCAGCTTCAACAAGTTCTGTACGATATTCTTCAGCCATTTCTTGCATGTCTGCAGGAATATCTTCGTATGTGAAAGTCATGCCTTGGTCAGCTTCATTCCAGTTAATTGCCTTCATCTTGATAAGATCGACAACGCCTTGGAAGTTTTCTTCAGCACCAATGTTCAGTTGAATTGGAACAGGAGTTGCGCCTAAGCGGTCCTTGATCTGTTCAACTACGCGCAAGAAGTCAGCGCCGGTACGGTCCATTTTATTAACGAAAACCATACGTGGAACTTGGTACTTATCAGCTTGACGCCATACTGTCTCTGACTGAGGTTCAACACCAGATGAGCCACAGAACACAACAACTGCACCATCAAGCACACGCAGAGAACGTTCTACTTCGATTGTGAAGTCAACGTGTCCAGGAGTGTCGATGATGTTAATACGGTGGTCCGAGAACTGAGCTTCCATACCACGCCAAAACGTAGTGGTTGCTGCTGAAGTGATCGTAATACCGCGCTCTTGCTCTTGCTCCATCCAGTCCATGGTTGCTGCACCATCGTGAACTTCGCCGATTTTGTGAGAAAGACCGGTATAGAACAGAATACGTTCACTTGTGGTTGTTTTACCTGCATCTACGTGAGCAACGATACCGATATTACGGTATTGCTCTATAGGAGTTTTACGAGCCACGGTTGAATCCTCTTATTAGAGACTTAGGGACTATTGCTATGTCTAGATTAGGCGTTAAAAGCGATGCTTCGCTAAAAATTGCTTGCCCTAGAAATAGCAATAGTTCCTAGCATAAGCATAGGAACTAAAGAAGTGCTGCAAGGAACCTTGCAGCACTAAAAAGGTATTACCAACGGTAATGTGCGAACGCTTTGTTTGCGTCAGCCATGCGGTGAACGTCTTCACGTTTCTTAACCGCAGTACCTTTGTTCTCAGACGCGTCTAGCATTTCAGCAGCTAGGCGTTGAGCCATAGATTTTTCACCACGCTTACGCGCAGCTTCAACTACCCAACGCATAGCAAGAGCGTTACGGCGAACCGGACGAACTTCTACAGGTACTTGGTAAGTTGAACCACCTACACGGCGAGATTTAACTTCTACCGCTGGGCGAACATTTTCAAGAGCTTCTTCAAATACAGCTAAGTGGTCTTTACCAGACTTCTCAGCCATTGAATCTAGTGCAGTGTAAACGATTTTTTCTGCAGTAGATTTCTTTCCGTCAACCATAAGGATGTTAACGAATTTTGCCAGCAATTCAGATTTGAACTTAGGATCTGGAAGGATCTTACGCTGACCTATTACGCGACGACGTGGCATGGATATTCTCCGTTGTCTTCTTCAGGTTTTTTCCAAAACTTTTCAGAATAATAAATAAAATAGTGTTTGGCCTTACTTAACGATTTCTTTTTAAAAAAGAGAATCAATTAAGACTTAGGACGTTTCACACCGTACTTAGAACGACCTTGTTTACGGTCGTTAACGCCAGCACAGTCAAGTGCGCCGCGAACAGTGTGGTAACGAACACCCGGAAGGTCTTTTACACGACCGCCACGGATTAGTACAACACTGTGCTCTTGTAGGTTGTGGCCTTCACCGCCGATGTACGAAGTTACTTCGAAACCGTTAGTTAGACGTACACGACATACTTTACGTAGTGCCGAGTTAGGTTTTTTAGGTGTAGTAGTGTAAACACGAGTACATACACCACGTTTTTGTGGGCACGCTTCTAGTGCAGGCACGTTGCTTTTAACAACTTGCTTTACACGAGGTTTGCGAACCAACTGGTTAATAGTTGCCATTAACTAGCTCCTGAAATTTACTTGAAAGTAAGCTTTGTGAAAAATCTATCCCTAATCACAAGTCGTAATTAGGGACGCAAAATTCTATTCAGCAGTGGGAGGTGTGTCAAGAAATATACAGATCTTTTTTAGCCGTCTAGAGCTCAGGATGGTCTACTTTTAACCAAACTGATAAAACACAGCTACCAAGTGACTGATTTGTCGTTCAAAACCGTCAGTTTAACGAAGCCATCGAAGTCAACTTGATCAATGATACTTGAGACAAGTAGTTGTAAACCTCGGCTATCGAGATCTGGTTTTAACACCGACACCTGCTCTACTGCGCAGATTTGAGTGAATAACTCATGATTGGGAAGGCAAACATACACCGCATCTTCCACCAAAAGATACTGATCTTGTGGCTGAGAATAGGTCAATGCGAGTTTAAGTTTGTCGACTGATTTTACAATATGAAGCATAGCGTCCCCTAGAAAGTCAGTATCTGTTGGCACTGAGCTAACTTCTGCGTTAACTCGTCGGCTTCAACGGTGGTCACATCGATCAGCAGGTTGTCTGCTGAAAGACCAAACTGACTCAGACTACGCTGACACACATACACCTGTTCGATGTCGTACAGGTCCATAAGTTTGAATGCAGAGATGTAGTCACGCGATAGTGTTTCGTCGGGCTGCTGCGCTTTGAGAAGCTGTGTCACGCCATCGCCAACAAAGAACACGGCAATGTCTTCACTATATGCGGACGCAGCAAGCAGGGCGTCTAACCCTTCTCTACCCGCAGCGGTCGTATGAGGGAAACTGTTAAATATAAAGGCTAACTTTCTCAAAACTGCACAACCCTATCTTGCGTTAGTAGCGCTTCCGATAAGCTCCCTAATCCGGCTTGAGTAAATCCAGTGGCTAGGTTAGAGGCACTTAGTTGATGTTGCTCTGCTTCTTCAGAGCTAATCACTCCGCGTCTTAGCGCAGCTGCCACACAGGTTTCAAGGCTAACATCGTGTTCATCAGCCAGCTTTTGCCAAGCAGAAGCTAAATCAAATTCATCGTTAGCCGGTACGGTAAGGTCTGAGCCGTTACTCACGCCATCTTGATAGAAGAACACACTGTGAAGTTTGTGGCCCTGTTTAATCAGAGCCACGGCAAACTGGTAGGCACTTCTTGCTGACTGTGAGCCATAGACTGGCCCATTCACTAGGAGTGTATAGCTTAGCAACCCTCTTCATCCTCTGTTTTACGTTGGCGGATGTATAGGTACACGGTGTGCTTAGAGATGTTCAGTCGCTCAGCAACGCGGTTGATCGCGTCTTTAATATCGAAAATACCTTTGTCGTACAGCTCCATCACGATCTGACGGTTCTTAGTATTGTTCGATACCGATTTGTCAGCGTTAATTTCTTCAATGGTGCGTTCAACCGTTTGGTCGACAAGTTCTTCAACGTCACTAGCGAAGTTAACCGATGATGCGGCTTCGTCTGCGTCTTGTGTAGGCATGAACGATTGCAGCACTTGTGAGAATGGCGCGTCTAGATTCACGTTAATACACAGTAGGCCAATCACTCGGTCTTCACCGTTGCGGATAGCAACCGTGATCGACTTCATCAACACTCCGCCTTTAGCGCGAGTGAAGTATGAACGTGAGAAGTTACGCTTAGAACCTTCAATATCTTTTAGCATCTTCAATGCAAGATCGGTGATCGGCGAGCCAACCTGACGACCTGTATTTTCGCCGTTGGCAATTTTAATCGCAGAAGTATTGAGGTCTTCTAAAGAGTGCAAAACGATTTCACAAAACGGACCAATAAGGCTCGCAATACCGTCAACAACGGCCTCATAAGATCTTAGAATGATTTTATCGTGTTCACTGAATGGCATAACGTGGACTGATTCCATTTCAAGTAACACATCTGCATTGACTGTTTCTGTAGTAGTCACTTATTCCTTACCTTCGTGTGAAAAATCAACAAATTTATGTAAGTTTATCAGAAAATTTTAATTGCACACCTAGCTAACATTGCAACTAGTGATTTAGAACAAGTTAAAAATCAAATACTCATCTTCAAATCATAAAAAAAGCCTAACTCAAAGTTAGGCTTTTTATTCAATCAACGTATTTTAGTACGAGGCTTTTAACCGATATTACTGTGCAGGAGCTGCTTCAGCGTTATCGATGTTTAGTAGTTCTACTTCGAATACTAGCGTTGAGTTAGCTGGGATAGTCGGTGTGTCTTGCTCACCGTATGCTAGCTCTGGCGGGATAACGAACTTGTACTTAGAACCAACTTGCATCAGTTGTACGCCTTCAGTCCAGCCTGGGATTACGCGGTTTAGTGGGAATGTTGCTGGTTCGCCACGATCGTAAGAGCTGTCGAACTGAGTACCGTCTGTTAGCGTACCTTTGTAGTGTACTTGAACGGTATCAGTGTCTTTTGGAGAAGCGCCTTCACCAGCAGTCATTACTTGGTAAAGTAGACCAGATTCAGTTTGCTTAACGCCTTCAGTTTTAGCGAACTCAGCGCGGAAGTCATCACCGGCTTTCTTCACTTCTGCAGATTTTTCTGCCGCTTGTGCTTGCATCGTTTCAGCAACACGCTTGTCTAGAGCTTCAAGAGCTGCGCGAGTTTCTTCTTCGTTAAGTGCTGTTTTCTCTGCGAATACGTCTTCGATACCTTGAAGAACCATATCTTTGTCTAGGTTGATACCTAGCTCGCTTGGCTTATCAATGCTTGTGCTTAGGTAGTTAGCGAAAGATACACCGATTGCGTAAGCCGCTTTGTCATCTTCTGTTTTAAAGTTTACTGCTTCAACTTTAACTTCTTCTACCTGTGGAGCTTCTGCCTTTGGTTCTTCTTTCTGACAACCAACTGCTAGCATAACCGTTGCGGCAAGCAGTGATACTTTTAAAACTGATTTCATTGAATTCTCCAATTAATGGCCAAGCCATTGGTTATTGTGCACAAATCTAATGATTAGATTGGTGTGAATACGTTAGTTATAACAATATACTAGTCATATGTCTTTCGACACAAACCGGATTATTAGATGTGATGCGAATATTTTTCCACTCATTGCTATGTACAATTGTCATCACCTTGTTAAATGGTTGCTTTTTCTTCCAAGATGATGAGCAGCGTTGGGAAATTGAGCCCAATGGTGCCACCAGCTTTGCACTCAGCAGAGATGGACGCTTCGCCCTGCTCTACTCTCAGCAAAAGCAACTGCTCCTTTGGGACCTCGCCGAAGACCAAGAGTTGGCTCGGCTTGGTCCACAAGACCAGTTAGAAAACCAAGTATCGCGTATCCGTATCTCGGACAATGGCCGTTTTGCCATTACCGCTAGCCAGATGAACTTCGCCGTTTGGGACTTATCTTGGACTCAAGCACAAGGGCTCTGGTCTATCTCCGACGGCTTGATTCGCGATGTCGATATCTCTAGCAATGGTGAAAAAGTACTGCTTGGCCTTTCTAATGGAAAAGCCATCTATGTGGACTTAGTCACCGGACGCCGTCTGGAGTTCCTTGCTCACCGAGAAAAAGTGAATTCAGTCTCCCTCTCTTCTAATGGCCGCTACGCATTATCAGGCGGCAACGACTACAAAGCTTACCTTTGGGATACCGAGTCGGGCTTGGTGTTGCGCACCTTTGAGCATGAACAAAGAGTAGTACGAGTCGCGCTACAACGCGATGGTGAACTGGCTTTTACCTCTGATGGCGGCAATCAAGCGATGATTTGGGATCTTGAAACGGGCGAACCTCAAGCGCAATTGCAAAGCTGGTCTCGACAGTTGATTTTCTCGAGTGCGCGTTTTTCTGATGACGGCAGTATGTTGGTGACGGGCACACCATCCAGCCAAGTGAGTGTGTGGAATACTCAGGATGGCAAGCGAATTTCTCGCCACGATGCTGAGCCATTAAAAGATGCTCGCCCTCCTCGTGCGGTAGTGTATGATGCAGCCTTTGATGATAAGAACCGTGTGATATCGGGCACCTCTGCGGGCATTGCCCAAGCTTGGAATGTGGATTAAGAACGATGACAGAAAAGCGAGTTGAACAACTAGAAAGCCGCGTAAATGACCTAGAGTGTCAGCTAGCTTTCCAAGAACAGACCATTGAAGAACTCAATGAAGCGCTTAGCCAACAACAAATGTTAATCACGAGAATGCAAGATCAGATGAAGTTCGTGGTTGGCAAAGTAAAAAATATGGATGGCTCTAATCTAGCTGACGCATCAGAAGAGACGCCACCTCCACACTATTAAGTGCGGTTCAAAATAACCAATTAAATCTAACGACGCATATCGTTAGTTTCTCGTCCTCAATGTGTAAACACATTTCAGGACGGGACATAGAAAACTAAGAGGGCGACAGATACTTATCTGTCGCCCTTTTGTTTATTTCATCTCAGTGAATAAGCTAAAGCCAATTAAGCCGATACCAACTTAGTCGTCGGCATAAATCTTCACTTCAACACGACCTTGAGTATCAACGCTTGCACGATACATTCCTGAGCTGTTCATACCAAAATGTATATCGCCTTGGCCATCGATAGCGATCAAGCCACCTTCTCCACCCATGGTTTTCAATTCACCTTGAATGATCGTTTCACAAGCGGTGTGCACATCTTCTTTCAGATAACGCATTCGTGCTGCGACATCACTGGCGACCATTTTACGTAGGAAGAACTCACCCATCCCGGTTGTTGAGACGGCAACATTGCCATTTTCAGCGATGGTTCCTGCACCAATGATCGGAGAGTCACCCACACGACCGTATTTCTTATTGGTCACGCCACCGGTACTGGTTGCTGCCGCTAAGTTACCCGCTTGGTCTAATGCGACCGCACCAACCGTGCCGTACTTTTTATCGTCAGGGTATTTCTCAGCTTGCTGCTGATCATATTTCGCTTCAGACAGAGCAAAGATGCCTTTCTCTTTCATCGACTGAAGTTGGTCATAGCGGCGCTCAGTAAAGAAGTAGTCTTGCTCGGTAAAGGTGTAGTCATGCTCAAACGCAAACTTCTCGGCACCTTCACCAATCAGCAACACATGGTCGCTTTTCCGCATCACATCACGTGCAAGCTCAATTGGGTTTTTGATATGGCGAACGCCTGCAATAGCACCTGCATCCATTTCGCGGCCATGCATCACAGAAGCGTCCATCTCAACAAATTCATCATGCGTTAAAACAGAGCCCCTACCGGCATTAAAGTGCGGGCTGTCTTCCATCACCTTAACCGATGCCACTACCGCATCCAGAGCATCACCACCCGATTGCAATATTTGATAACCAGCCAAAACCGATTTTTCCAAAGCCTCGGTAATACCCGCTTTTAATTCATAGCTCATTTGCTCGCGCAAGATGGTTCCTGCACCACCATGAATGGCAATTGAAAAAGGCTGTGACATACAAACTCTCCACTGACGTCGTCTTATAATGTTGTGCTATCAATACCACATCCATGGTTCGATGTCTGATAACGAAAACCAAACTTTTACGAATGCTTAGATTTGCGGACACTTAGTTTGGTAGAGAAAAGCGAGGTCAAAAAGCGAGACTCCTAAACGCAAAAAGCCTCCACAAGGGAGGCTTTCAAGATTCTTAAACTAAACCGTTAATTCGGTATTAGTGAGAACCACAGCTACCGCCGCCGCAGCAGCCGTCTTTTTTCTCTTCACCGTGGTCATGGCCTTCGCCACCACAGCAACCGCCTTCGTGGTCATGATCGTGGTCGTGACCGCCACAGCCGCCTTCTTGGTGTACGTGACCGTGTTGAACTTCTTCTTCAGTCGCTTCACGAACCGCTACAACTTCAACGTCAAACGTTAGAGTTTGGCCAGCTAGCATGTGGTTACCATCAACAACAACTTCGTCGCCATCTACTTCAGTAACTTCAACTGGGATTGGGCCTTGGTCAGTATCCGCTAGGAAACGCATGCCAACTTCGATTTGCTCAACACCTTGGAATACGTCAGCAGGAACACGTTGAACTAGTGCGTCGTTGTGTTCGCCGTATGCGTCTTCTGGAGTAACAGTTGCAGAGAACTTGTCGCCAGCTACTTTGCCTTCAAGCTCTTTTTCAAGACCTGTAATTAGGTTGTTGTGACCGTGAAGGTAATCTAGTGGAGCTTCTGCAGTTGATTGGTCAACTACTACGCCATCTTCAAGTTTCACTTGATATGCAACACTAACTACTACGTTCTTTTCAATTTTCATGAGAGCTCCAAGGAGGTTTGGACTAAGCTCGAACAGTTGAGCTTAGGAAAAATTCTGTACCGGGATATTATGGGGATCAATTAACGAAACTCAATCATTCTGGCTTAAAAATACCGATCATTTCTTGATTCGCGTGTTCAGATTTCTCTACAGTTTTCGGTTTACGCTGTTCTGTGAAGTCACAATCGACACATTCCACCAGCTCGATATTATTTTCAATCCACCAACGGAGTGTGTCTTGAGTACTGCAACTTGGGCAGCTTGCCCCTGCGATAAAGCGTTTTTTCTGTTTCACGTTCATATCCTTTACTACTCTGGATTCGCGGTTCTTCCCACTCACTTTATTGATAAGTTAAGCAGAGACCGCGTTTATTATTAGGTTAGTTCTATAGTCTGTTATTTCTATGCCCAAGCTCTATTTCTAAGCTCAAGCATGAGTTATCACTTCAAGCTACTGCCAATAGTTTCGAGATTGGTGATCGTTTTCCATCTCGTGTCCAAAGATCTCTTCAAGTTCTTTACGAGCCTCTTTCGCTCTTTGGGCTAACTCGGCATCTTCGTTATGCTGAGGCAGCAACTCTTTCAGCATACCATTATCCAACTTTCTAAAGTGTGCTTCTGCTCGCTTCGCTTTATATGGATGCATGCCAAGTTCAGTCAATGTTTGACGACCTAAATCCAATGCTCCAAGGAAGGTTTCACGCGAATAGTTACTTACACCGTGGTTAAGTAGTTGATACGCTTCAACACGGCTTCGTGCACGCGCCAAGATCTTTAAGCGTGGGAAGTGCTGCTTACATAAATCGACGGTTTTCATGATTTCATCTGGGGAGTCAGTACACAACACAATCGCCTCTGCTTTATCAGCACCGGCTGCGCGTAATAGCTCTAGGTGAGTCGAGTCTCCGTAAAACACCTTGTAGCCGAACTTTCTAAGGATGTGTATTTGGCTGGCATCACTTTCAAGGACAGTGATACGAATCTTGTTGGCATACATCAGACGACCAATGATCTGACCAAAACGACCAAAGCCCGCAATAATCACTCGAGGGCTGCGATCAACCACATCCGAAGACATCGCACTTTCACTGATTTGATTAAGCTGACGTGCAAAGAATCGGTCTTGCAGTTTAAGCATCAATGGCGTGGTCACCATAGAAAGGCTCACAACCACCAGTAAGAACGACACTTGTTCGCCACTTAAGATGCCTTGAGCACTCGCCGCAGTAAAAATAACGAAAGCGAACTCACCACCTTGGCTAAGGATCATCGCCATTCGGCTGCGTGCTTTAGCTTGAGTGCCGAAGATACGAGCCAGCGCATACAGCACCAAACCTTTCAATACGACTAGCGACGACACTGCAATAAGTATTGCGAATGGGCTTTCTGCCAGTAGACCTAGGTTTACCGCCATACCCACAGAGATAAAGAACAGACCAAGCAGTAAACCTTTGAATGGATCAATCGCGATCTCAAGCTCGTGTCGATATTCACTTTCAGCCAGAAGTACGCCCGCTAGGAAGGTACCTAATGCCATCGACAAGCCAATCCGTTGCATGATCACAGCAATACCAATCACAAGTAACAGCGCCGCGACGGTGAATAACTCACGCACACCACTCATCACTACGTATCGGAAAAGTGGTCTCAACAAGAAGTGACCACCGACCAGTAGGCCAATCACGCCACCCAGCATCCACAGCATGTCAGCCCAGCTACCGCCGGTATTACCCGCAAGTAGAGGCAACATTGCTAGCATTGGAATAACAGCGATATCTTGGAAAAGCAGTACTGCAAAGCCCGACTGCCCTGCTTCTTTGCCGCCGAGCTCTCGCTCTTCAATAACACGCAAGGCAATCGCAGTCGAAGACAGCGCCAAACCCATACCTATCACGAGACTGGTTTGCCAGGTTAATCCAAATAGACAGGCGATGGCGGTAATAATTAGAGTGGTGATCAGCACTTGCGCGCCGCCCAACCCGAGAATGGGGGCTCGCATCTGCCACAGTTTTTTCGGGTTAAGCTCTAAACCAATCAGGAAGAGCAGCAGTACCACCCCGAATTCGGAGAAGTGCAGAATCGCCTCTACATCACTGATTAAGCCCAGCCCCCATGGGCCAATTGCCACACCTGCTAATAGGTAACCGAGTACTGAACCCAAACCGGCGCGCTGTGCGATAGGAACCGCAACCACAGCAGCCGCTAAAAATATAACGCTACTTTGTAGAAAATCATTAGTCAGAGCCATCATCTGCTCCTATATCTTGTAGCGGGTCTCGCAACCAATTTCGATACGCTTCGGCGTGTTGGTAACGCGTCATATCGGTGACATTTCGTGCCCAGTGTAAAACCAAAGGGGATATCCAGTTCATTTGACACAAAGCAGCGGTGAGCTCGAATGGTTGCAAGATCTCTTGTAATGGATATTTATTATAACCTGCGGCACCAAACGCCTCTTCTTTACCACCGGTAGTAATCACACTGCGCCAGTGTTTGCCTTTAAGCGCACTTTGCTCACCAAAAGCAAAGCCCTTGCCTAACACGCGATCAAACCACTCTTTTAACAATGAAGGACAGGAATACATGAACAGAGGATGCTGAAACACGATCACATCGTACTGAAGGAGCAATTCATGCTCATAAGGCACATCAATAAAGAAGTCAGGGTAGATGGCGTAGAGATCATGAACTTTGACATGACCGAGCGACTCTACCTTCTTAACCATCATCTGGTTAGCAATAGAGGTTTGCGGCTCTGGGTGCGCGTAGATGATCAACACCTTTGGCACGACTTTGTCTGTCGAGGGAGTATTACTCATTCCTTTGAAACATTCCTTTGAGGGCTAAACGGTGGCAAGGCCACAAGAATTTAAGCAAAAGTTATTAATATGTTATTGGCATCATAACGCAAATTGCATTGTGATCGACTTTTATCTGGTTTCAGCCTACTATGCAGGCGTCTGTTCACCTCTAATTTCTATGCTATTTCAATTATGATTACTTTCTCTGATATTCAATTGCTACGCGGCGGTAAGCCACTCCTCGACCAAGCATCTGCGACTTTTCACCCTGGCGACAAGATCGGTTTGGTTGGTAAAAACGGCTGTGGTAAATCTACGCTATTCGCCTTAATTAAGGACGAACTGTCTATTGATGCGGGCTCATTCAGCAAACCTGCCCATTGGGAAATGGCTTGGGTTGCTCAAGAAACCCCTGCATTAGAAAGAACAGCAATTGAATACGTGATTGATGGTGACCGTGAATACCGCGGCCTTGAAGATCAACTAGAGAAAGCTGAACAGGCCGACAACGGCACATTAGTAGCAGAGATCCACGGCAAAATTGAAACCATTGGTGGTTACAGCATCAAAGCACGTGCTGCTGAGCTATTGGATGGCTTAGGATTTCGCCAAGAACAAATGACATGGAACCTAACCCAGTTCTCGGGTGGTTGGCGTATGCGTTTGAACTTAGCGCAAGCCCTATTGTGCCGCAGTGACCTACTGCTACTCGATGAGCCAACCAACCACTTGGATTTAGACGCAGTAATGTGGCTCGAGCGTTGGTTACAAAGCTACCCTGGCACGCTAGTGCTTATCTCGCACGATAGAGACTTCTTAGACCCTATCGTCAACCGCATCGTGCACGTTGAAAACCAACAGCTCAATGAGTACACGGGTAACTACTCATCGTTCGAAACCCAACGAGCGCAAAAACTGATTCTGCAACAAGCGATGTACCAAAAGCAGCAGAAACAGATGTCTCACATGCAGAGCTACATTGACCGTTTCCGCTACAAAGCCTCAAAAGCTCGCCAAGCGCAAAGCCGTATCAAAGCATTAGAGAAAATGGAACAAGTGCTGCCCGCTCAATTTGATAACCCATTCAGCTTTGAGTTTAGAGAACCAGACGCGCTACCAAATCCAATCATGATGATGGATGAAGTCTCTGCGGGCTACGATGACAACCTGATTCTAGAGAAGATTCGCTTGAACCTAGTACCGGGCAGTCGTATTGGTCTACTTGGCCGAAATGGCGCTGGTAAGTCAACGCTGATTAAACTCCTTTCTGGCGAACTGAAACAGCAAGGTGGTGAACTGAGCTATTCACAAGGCGTTAAGATGGGTTACTTTGCACAGCACCAGTTAGAGACGCTGCACCCAGAAGAAACACCGCTGCAACACATGATGCAGATTGCCCCTAAACACACCGAGCAACAATTGCGTGATTACCTAGGTAGCTTCGGTTTCCAAGGTGAAAAAGCGCTCGATAAAGTAGCACCCTTCTCAGGTGGTGAAAAAGCGCGTTTAGTATTAGCGCTACTGGTATGGCAAAAACCAAACCTGTTGCTACTCGATGAACCAACCAACCACTTGGATCTCGACATGCGTCAAGCGCTGACTTTTGCCCTGCAGACATTTGAAGGCGCAATGGTTATCGTATCGCATGACCGTTACCTACTGCGTGCGACTACCGATGATTTGTATTTGGTACACGACCGCCAAGTGGCACCGTTTGATGGTGACCTAAGCGATTACTACAAGTGGCTAACCGAACAGCAGAAAGTTGAACGCAAAGAAGCACAAGCATTGGCACCAGCAAAAGACGGCGCCAACAGTGCAGCAGCAAAAAAAGATCAGAAACGTAAAGAAGCCGAGTTCCGTAAACTGACGGCACCACTTCGTAAAAAGCTCACTCAATTTGAAAAGCAGATGGATAAATTAACGCAGGCTCTTGAAGAAGCTGAGCAAGAATTATCCGACACATCACTGTATGAAGCTGAAAATAAGGCTAAACTGAATAAAGTACTCGCTCTCCAAGCGAGCAGTAAGTCACAGCTAGAAGAAGTTGAAATGGATTGGATGTCCACTCAAGAAGAGCTTGAGCAGATGGAACAGGATATGGATAGCTTATGAGCCCAGAGCACGCCCCAATATCACTAACACTGGAACGACTATGGCAATTTAGCCTTCAGTATTACAGTGTGCGCGGTGTAAAGGATGCGTGCTTAGCTTTGCAAAACCAGTTCCACGGCAACGTCAATCTACTGCTGCTTCTCAAATGGCTTGATGAGCAGCAATTGTCTTTTGCTGAAGAAGAGTGGCATAAAGTTCAACAGTGTTTAAGCCGCTCTGAAACCCTGCTTCATAGCTATCGAGAGCTACGTAAACATCTCAAAGCACACGTTGTCGACTCTCTATACCGTGAAGCGCTAAAGTTTGAGTTACAGCTTGAAAAGCAACAACAGTCCGATCTGGTCGACTGTATAAACTCCCTACAACTGTACGCTAACCAGCAATCACCGCTCACTTTTCAGTACTGTCGTTTATTAGGGGCTGAAAACCTCTGCGACGCTTTTTCTGAACCAGCACCACAGCCCTAGCTCGTTCTCTTTCCCTTTTATTCAATCAAGATCCAAGCTTAACCTTGATATTATTCAAACGGTTACCCATAGTCTGTTTTTGTATCTCGTATAAGTGAAGCCTTGCGCTTATGCCGAGAATCAACCAAGCTCAAATAAAAACATGGGCGTTTCGTTACAAACTCAACACGTTATCAAAACCCGTATAAAGAAGCATGGATCGTTTTTATGACAATATTTACCGCAGCTGCTGGTCTCTCTAATCCGCACTTACAAACCTTAGTGCCACGGTTTATTAGGAAGCAGGCGCTGTTTCATCCTCACTGGCAAACCTTAGAAACACCCGATGGTGACTTTCTTGATCTTGCTTGGAGCGAATCACCAGACGGTGACACCTCAAATAAAAATGATCGCAGTAGCAAGCCGATATTCGTTCTATTCCACGGTTTAGAAGGTAGCTTTGAGAGCCCTTATGCCAATGGATTAATGAATGCGTTTGCTAAAGATGGTTGGTTGTCCGTGATGATGCACTTCAGAGGCTGCAGCGGAAAACCCAATCGCCTGGCTCGCGCTTACCATTCAGGTGAAGTCGAAGATGCGCGCTTTTTTCTAAGACACCTGCACGCCCAGTTTCCGAATAACCCTAAGGTTGCGGTTGGCATATCTTTAGGTGGAAACATGCTGGCGAACTATTTGGCTGAGTACGCAGACGACCCATTGCTGTCGGCGGCGACCATCGTATCTGCTCCTTTTGACTTAGCGTGTTGCTCTAGTCGTATTGAGCGTGGTTTCTCCAAGCTCTATAAGAAGTACCTGCTCAACTCTCTAAAATCGAATGCGCTAAAAAAGGTTAACCTGCTACAGGAAAAACTTGGCATCACCGCTGAAGCCATCAAGAACATCACCAAACTGTATGAGTTTGATGAACGAATCACTGCGCCTCTGCACGGCTTCAAAAATGCCCAAGATTATTATGCGCAATGTTCTGCGCTGCCTAAGCTCAATAAGATCAAACTACCGACTCAGATCATTCATGCCAAAGACGACCCTTTCATGACCGATGATGTGATCCCAAAATTCGTTCTGCCCGATAACATCGATTATCGACTGTTTCAAAAAGGCGGCCATGTTGGGTTTATTACTGGTAGCACACTCAAACCAAGGTTTTGGTTAGAAGAAGCCTTGCCTGCCTACTATGAAAGTATCCAAGATTCGGCATAATGACCGAGCCTTAGTAAATAGAATAAAAACATTACTAAGCACACGCATTTCTACATCAATAAACCTATTTATGAACATAAAAGAGAGAAGTATTTATGATCATCCCATGGCAAGACATTGCGCCAGAGACACTGGAAAACCTCATCAAAGAGTTCGTGCTGCGTGAAGGCACAGACTACGGCGACGTAGAGGTTTCACTGCAAAACAAGATTGATCAAGTGAAACATCAATTAGCTTCAGGAGAAGTCAACATCGTGTTTTCTGAGCTCCATGAAACCGTTGATATTCAAGTCACAAAACGCTTCTAAGCTGCGCTCATAAAGGAGCCGTGTTATAGTGGTAAACGATTGCTAACAAGTAAGTTACTCAAAAGACAAGGGTTGTCATGTCCGCTAAACATCCAATTATTGCGGTGACGGGTTCATCTGGAGCCGGCACCACCACCACCTCAGAAGCCTTCCGTAAAATGTTCAATATGATGGACGTGAAGGCCGCTTGGGTTGAAGGGGATAGTTTCCATCGCTTCACTCGCCCAGAGATGGATGTCGAGATCCGTAAAGCGCGCGAGCAAGGTAAGCACATCAGCTACTTTGGTCCTCAAGCCAACGACTTTGGTGCGCTAGAAGAGTTCTTCCGTAAATACGGTAACGAAGGTACAGGTAAAGTAAGAAGCTACCTACACACCTTCGATGAAGCCGTGCCTTACAATCAAATGCCGGGCACCTTCACGCCATGGCAAGAGATCCCTGAAAACTCCGATGTGATGTTTTACGAAGGCCTGCACGGCGGTGTGGTTGATGGCGACATTAACGTTTCTCAACACGTCGATTTGCTGATTGGCATGGTACCAATCGTAAACCTAGAGTGGATTCAAAAATTCGTTCGTGACACCCGCGATCGTGGCCACTCACGCGAAGCCGTAATGGATTCCATTGTTCGTTCGATGGATGATTACCTTAACTACATTACCCCGCAATTTTCGCGCACTCACATCAACTTTCAGCGTGTTCCAACCGTAGATACATCTAACCCTCTCAACGCCAAAGGGATTCCAAGTTTAGACGAAAGCTTCGTAGTTATACGTTTGCGTGGCATCAAAAACGTCGATTTCCCCTACCTTCTGGCTATGATTGATGGCTCGTTTATGTCTCGTCATAACACGCTAGTAGTGCCAGGCGGCAAGATGAGTTTTGCTATGGAGCTCATTGTGAGGCCAATCCTGCAACAACTCATCGAAACCGGAAAAATAGGTTAACAAAACGACATTCTGGTTGATTACTTTTCATACCGTGATCATGTGCACAATTTTGCGTAAAAAATCGTAGCTTGGTCACGATTAAAATCAAGAAATAGTACCTGAAAAAGGATACTATTCTTAAACGAAACACAAGATAGCTTGCAGCACTCAACGAGTGCTCTTATCCTACAAGTCAATCCAGGCTTAGCTAAAATACGGAAAGCGGCAAGCATACCCTGCAGAGGAAGTGAGATATTATGGTTCTAGGTAAACCTCAAACCGATCCAACATTAGAGTGGTTCCTTTCACACTGTCATATTCATAAGTACCCTTCAAAAAGTACTTTGATTCATGCTGGTGAAAAGGCAGAAACCTTGTACTACATCGTTAAAGGTTCTGTGGCAGTTCTTATCAAAGACGAAGAAGGTAAGGAAATGATTCTTTCTTACCTAAACCAAGGCGACTTCATCGGTGAGCTTGGCTTGTTCGAAGAAGACCAAGAGCGTACAGCTTGGGTTCGTGCTAAATCTCCTTGTGAAGTAGCTGAAATTTCTTTCAAGAAATTCCGTCAACTTATCCAAGTGAACCCAGATATCCTAATGCGCCTTTCAGCGCAAATGGCAAACCGTCTACAAGTAACTAGCCAAAAGGTTGGTGACTTAGCGTTCCTTGATGTAACAGGTCGTATCGCTCAAACGCTACTAAACCTAGCGAAACAGCCAGATGCAATGACTCACCCTGACGGCATGCAAATCAAGATCACTCGTCAAGAGATTGGCCAGATCGTTGGTTGTTCTCGTGAGACCGTTGGTCGTATCTTGAAGATGCTAGAAGAGCAGAACCTAATTTCTGCACACGGTAAAACTATCGTGGTATACGGCACTCGTTAATCTCGATTAACTGAGCCAAAAATTTGAAAGCCACCAAATGCGAATTTGGTGGCTTTTTTGTTTTCTGAAGACCCAGAGAGCAGATGCGAGATACGATAAAAACTCACAGAATCCTATTTGTAAACTTCCTCGAAGCGAAGCGTACTCGAATCTCTAGGACAAAGTCCGTGCTCGTACCTTTTGTTAACCGTTGGTGCTCTCAAAGATTTTGTCAGCTGATGCTGCAACAAAACCTGTGTAAAGCTCACCGTTGACCATCGCATAACGCTTAGCGAACTCATAGAAGCCGCCAGGAATCATCTCATTGCCTTCAACAAATGAAACTGGGACTTTGTCTGCCATTGTTGATGATTGCTCTAATAAGACCTCTGGAGAGCCTTTAACCTGACCGCCAGATGCATTGATCGTGAAGCCTGACTCGCTCAGGTAGTCATTCACCGCCTGCACTTCATCAAATTCATTTAGCTGGTTCACACTCACCGTAAAGTGGTTTGCACCATATCCATGAGCCGCGAGCCAAGACGCGTATTCGCTCTCTTTCGCTAGTACTTGGAAGTCAGCGAAGCTCAAATCCCAAAGACGACCACCAAACAAGAACTCATGACCTTGAAGCTTACTTGAGTCCACTTGCTCAACCAACTTAGCAACGATCTGTTGCAAGTCACTTGAACACTCTTCTACCTTCAACTCACTAATGAACACTTTTGGTTGTTTTGGATCTGGGTGCTCGTAATGCTTAGCCACCAACTTCTTGCTCTCAAACAAGTAGTCGCCACACGCCTTATAACCTAGCTCAAGGAAAGGCTTCGCTAATGTTTCAATACCCAAAGGAGCAACATTGAAAGTACGCAATGCAATGTGATCATTAATCAGCGCTTCGTCTTCTTTCAGCAAGTGATGCACTTTCTCAGCCGACGGACAAAGCCTGTGAATGTAATCGTCCCAAAGTGATTTAAAGAGTAGATCGGGCGTCATGGTGACTCCTTGTCAAAGGTTCTAGCAAGCTAGTAATTTGGATAAGAGAGGGAGAGGCTGAGACACAGAGTCAGCAGCCATCAGCCTGTGACATACTTTTTCTATTATTATCTACCGCCCAATCTAGGTGTCGGACGTGATGGAAAAGGAAAGCGATAACACCACTTCCCTATTTCAAGCTTAACGCATGAGCCTAAGACTCATTAGCCTAAATTAAAGCTCAATACCCGGGCTAAACGTTGCTGGAAGTTGAGTTTCACCGCCTTCCATTGAAGCCATAGGATAAGCACAGTAGTCCGCCGCATAGTAAGCACTTGGGCGTAGGTTGCCTGAAGCACCCGGACCACCAAATGGTGCATCACCACTTGCGCCTGTTAGCTGACGGTTACGGTTAACAATACCCGCACGGATATGGTCAACGAAGTATTCCCATTCAGAATCATCTGTTGATACAAGACCCGCAGACAAACCAAAACGAGTGTCGTTAGCTAGCTCAACCGCTTGCTTTAGCGATTGGTAACGAACCACTTGTAGCAGTGGACCGAAGTACTCTTCATCCGGCAGCTCAGCAATGTTGGTTGCGTCGATAATACCCGGAGAAACAAACGCCGCTTGACCCGCTTTTGCTTCTACTAGGCTGACACCACCTAACGATTGCAGATTCGCTTGTGCGTCTAAAATAAACTTAGCAGCAGCTTCTGAGATCTGTGGGCCCATGAAGGGTGCTGGCTCAACGAATGGCTGATCAACACGAATCTTCAAGGTCGCAGCAACGAGCTTATCCAGCAGTTGATCGCCCTTCTCGCCAACAGGCACGTACAAACGACGAGCACATGTACAACGTTGACCCGCACTGATGAACGCCGATTGGATAATGGTGTATACCGTTGCGTCTGCGTCACCATATTGGTCACTGATCACCATAGGGTTATTGCCACCCATCTCTAGTGCCAGCATCTTGCCCGGTTGGCCCGCGAATTGACGGTGAAGGATATGCCCAGTATTAGCGCTACCTGTGAACAGCACGCCATCAAGACCTTTAGCATCGGCCAGTGCGATACCTGTCTCTTTAGCGCCTTGTACTAAGTTGATTACGCCAGCAGGAAGACCCGCTTCTTGCCATAATTTCATCGCAAACTCACCCGTCCAAGGTGTCTGCTCTGAAGGCTTAAATACCACGGTATTACCCGATAGCAGTGCAGGAACAATATGACCGTTAGGTAGGTGACCAGGGAAGTTATAAGGACCAAATACTGCCATCACGCCTAATGGACGGTGACGCAGTACAATCTGGTTGCCTGCCGCTTCACGAGAAGCTTCACCGGTACGCTCATGGTAAGCACGAATTGAAATAGCAATCTTGCCCGCCATTGCGCCCGCTTCAGTGCGAGTTTCCCAAATCGGTTTACCCGTCTCTTTTGCAATAATCTGTGCAATCTCTTCGCTGTTCTCTTTTACCTTCTCAGCAAAGTTCAACACGATCGCTTCACGCTCTGCAAAGCTCAATTTTTTCCAAACCAAGAAGGCTTCACGAGCTGCTGCTACTGCAGATTCAACCTGCGCTGGTGTTGCGCTATCACCCTGCCACACTACTTCATTGTTGTATGGGCTTACTGATGTCATGGCGTCACCTTGACCTGCCACCCACTGTCCTGCTATCCACTGAGTCATACTTCTATCCTTAAAATCTTCGACAGATAATCGCCGCTCTTACTGAGCCAACATGCGAACGAATTCGCCTTCTTTTACTTCAAGAGCGCTCGCTACTTCAGATGATAAAATCACTGTGTCGCTTGCTTGGTCATACGCACCTTTCGCGGCTACTGCGCGGAAGTTCTCAAACGAGGTATTACCAATTAGGAAGTCTTTAGAGCTAGAGTGCTCTGCAATTTGAACCTGTGCTCGAATTGAGTGACGCACAGATTCGATGTTTCTTAGATCACACTCAACCGTTGGGCCTGCATCAAAGATGTCGACATAACCACGGTTGGTGAAACCTTCACGTTCCAGCAACTTAAGTGCAGGGCGCGTATTGTCATGTACCTCTCCGATCACCGCTTGAGCTTCTTTGCTCAGTAGGTTCACGTAGATAGGTAGCTTAGGCATTAGGTCAGCAATGAAGCCTTTCTTACCAATACCGGTTAGGTAATCGGCAAGCGTGAAGTCAATCGAGAAGAAATGTTCTTGCAGCCATTGCCAGAAAGGAGAATTGCCTTCCGCATCTGATACACCACGCATCTCAGCAAAGATCGTTTTTGAGAAACGCTCTGGGTGCTCAGCCATCAGTAGGAAACGACACTTAGACATCAGTCGACCGTTTAAGCCTTTGCGGTAATCAGGACGTAAGA
This sequence comes from Vibrio sp. 10N.286.49.E11, assembly GCF_041469505.1. Lineage (NCBI taxonomy): Bacteria > Pseudomonadati > Pseudomonadota > Gammaproteobacteria > Vibrionales > Vibrionaceae > Vibrio > Vibrio sp. 10N.286.49.E11. The sequence goes on along the minus strand of NZ_JBFRKQ010000078.1, from coordinate 56,893 downwards.
ACAGCGTACAAATTTCGCTGCAGCCTGTGTAGTTATTACCAAACGTCAACAGCTTAACCACGTTATTCACTTTAAGGCGCTGTGAAGAGTGAACCACTTTACTGATGTGGTACGAGTAAAAAGGCACATCCCAGCCAATGGAAGCTTCGATACCCGTTGTACCAGCAACTTCGCCAGTTTCAGCGTCGAAACCCACCATTAGATAGCCTTCATCACCGGGTTCGGTCACGTCTGCTTTGGCAAAGCTGTATTCAGAATGGGTAATTCGGTTAGTTAACAATTCTTCGTTAACCGGAAGAGATGTGAATCCATGACCTGATTCAACTGCACAGGTGTGCAGCGCATCGTAATCAGACAGTTTTATTGGGCGAACAACTAGCATCAATATTCCCTCCAGATGCAAAATAGGCCCAAAACCAGAAGCTTGGGCCTTTAGCAGTACGTCATGAGATCGCTCTAATGGCGATCATTCCTATGACGCCGCTCAGGCTAAACTAGCGTAGCGATTGCTTTGTCTAGTTTTGATAAACCTTCTTCAATTTCTTGTTTAGTGATAACCAGTGATGGAGTAAAACGAACCACGTTTGCACCCGCAACCAGTACCATTAGGCCTTGCTCGCCTGCTGCTACTAATACGTCACGCGCACGCCCTTGCCATTCGTCATTCAGTGCACCACCTAACAATAGGCCTTTACCACGAATCTCACTGAAAATTTGGTATTTGTCGTTAATCTTAGTTAGACCATCACGGAATAGCGCTTCACGCTCTTTTACGCCTTCTAGAGTCTCAGGTTGGCTAACTACGTCAACCACTGCTTCAGCTACCGCACACGCCAGTGGGTTACCACCGTATGTAGAACCGTGCGTACCAACCTTAAGGTGTGTAGCCAGTTCAGACGTCGTCAGCATTGCGCCGATAGGGAAACCGCCACCTAGAGACTTCGCTGTGCTTAGAATGTCTGGCGTCACGCCCAGACCTTGGTAAGCATAGAAGTTACCAGTACGACCATTACCTGTTTGTACTTCATCAAAAATCAACAATGCATTGTGCTTGTCACACAGTTCACGAACTGTGTTCACGAATTCAGAGGTTGGCGAGATGATACCGCCCTCGCCTTGCAGAGGTTCCATCATGATTGCACAAGTGCGATCAGAGATGTGCGCTTCTAGTGCTGCAATATCGTTGTAAGGCAGGTGAGTAACGTCGCCCGGTTTAGGACCGAAACCATCAGAGTAAGCTTCTTGACCACCCACAGTTACGGTAAAGAAAGTACGACCGTGGAAACCTTGTTTGAATGCAATGATTTCAGATTTCTCAGGACCGTGAACGTCCGCCGCCCAACGACGAGCTAGCTTCAATGCTGCTTCATTCGCTTCTGCGCCAGAGTTGGCAAAGAATACTTTTTCTGCAAAACATACGTCGGTTAGCTTCTTCGCTAGACGCAGTGCAGGTTCGTTGGTCATCACGTTACTTAGATGCCAAATCTTGTTTGCTTGCTCGGTAACAGCATTAACCATTGCTGGGTGACAGTGACCCAAACAGCTCACAGCGATACCACCAGCAAAGTCGATATACTCTCGGCCTTGTTGGTCCCAAACGCGTGCGCCTTCCCCTTTTACTGGGATCATTTCCATTGGGTTATAACAAGGTACCATCACCTCATTAAACAGACTACGTTCTACTTTATTTTCCACTGTCATCGTACATTCCTTCTCGATACCGCAAGCTTCGCAAATAAGCGTAATGGTTCATAAGTGAGACAAAGATATTTTGTCTCGCCATAATCCCGCTGCAGCATTATATTTACATTTAATTAACCTTTTCAATAGTAGATTATTCTTTAGCCATCCCTCACAACCAGCTAAACGTCACTACCTATGACTATTTATGCATCAATTAATCTGTTTTATGAAGCTTTTTTTACCTAAACGTATAACCAGTAACAGCAAAGCCTTACTGGCATTGCGGTATATTGGGTTCGAGACGAAATAACGCGAATAATTTTGCATAGGCTAAAAACTTAGCCTGACGAGGGAGAAATGTTATAAAAAGTGATCGGCGTCAGAGGGATGAAGACGCGTAGCGCCCGAATTTAAACGCTTAACGGGTAATGGAATACGTTTAACTGGCTTATTTAGACAGAGAAAGGGTCAAATTTAAACACTCAGCGTGCTAGGAAGTTAGCAAGAAGCTGGTGTCCTTGCTCTGTTTTAATCGATTCAGGGTGAAATTGGACGGCATCAATCGGCAAGGTTTTATGTTGATAACCCATGATCTCATCCATGCTGCCATCTTCAAATTCTGTCCAAGAGGTCAGCTCAAAACAGTCTGGTAATGTGCCGTTTTTCACCACTAAAGAGTGGTAACGAGTCACAGTCAGAGGGTTATTGAGACCTTGAAAAACGCTCTTACCGTTATGACGGATCGGCGAGGTTTTACCATGCATCACTTGTCTGGCTCTCACCACTTCACCACCAAAGACTTGAGCAATGGCTTGATGACCAAGACACACACCTAAGATCGGCAGCTTACCAACGAAGTGTTCAATCACCTGTAGCGAAATTCCCGCATCATCGGGCGTACATGGGCCCGGCGAGATAACAAGATGGCTAGGATTTAGCGCTTCGATGCCCGCAATATCAATCTCATCGTTGCGAACAACTTTTACAGTTACCCCTAACTCACAGAAATACTGATACAAGTTATAGGTAAAGGAGTCGTAGTTATCGATGATAAGTAACATGGGTCGAAATCGTTTGCTAAATACTAAAGGATTGGGAGATATAGGGGCGGTATTGTGCAATACCCATAGCGAAAGGCAAGTGGAAACTGCATTTAGCCAATAATTAAGGCCAACCTAAGTTGACCTTAATTGTTTACAGATAGCCTTAAGTTATCTGAATCGGCTTACTTGTATAGCAAGCCAATCTATTTATGATTGAGCTACTTGCGACGACGCCACATTGCTAAGCCAAATAGTGACGTCAGAGCACCGAAGCCAAATGAACCGCCTACTCGCAGTTCAAGAACCGCAGGGTCATGATCCGATGAACGGAAGTGATCTTGGTACTTAGGCAGATCGCCTTTGTACTCTTCGTTGTAGTCAAACAACGTCGATTCGCCACCGTTAATGTGCCAGTCAGTTGCATCCACGACCATGTCTTTCAGGCTGTCGCTGATCAACAGGTGATCCAGTGCGCCCACTTCGTCATTGTATGAGTAGCTCCAGCTGTCTGGGTGCTTTTGAGCCACAGCATTAATGTAACCGTAGTTCTTAGTAATCACCGCGCCGTTATCACCAAACTGTTCAACACCATCAATGTAAGTGTTACGAGCCGCTTTGATTTGCTTACCGTATTTCTCTTCAGAGTAATCCGTTAGCACCAGCATTGGATCTTCCATGCCGTACGAGTTCATATCACCCAGGATCACTTTGTGACCTTTGATACCATCGAGCGCTTCACCCAGTGCCACCGCCGCAGCTACGCGGAAGTTCTCACATGAGCCTTGCTTGTCGGCATCAACACCACCTTGACCACCCTGTTCAACCGGTGCTGCATCTTCCCAACACTTAGAGCCTTTAGATTTAAAGTGGTTAATCGCTACGGTCAGTTTCTCTTTGGTACCTTTGACCTTGAAGGTTGGCGCTAATGAGTCACGCTGGTAGTTCTTACCGTCCTCAATCACCTTACCTGAATCGTCTAACACCTCTGGTGCTTGTTGGCTTGGCATCGCGATAACGCGGCTGTCTTTTAGCTTAACTACCTTTTTACGGTAAATAACACCCGTTGTGATTACGTCAGTACCAATCGAGTCCATCTCGTCGGTTACGCCATCTTCATTTGAATCAACAGCGACAAACGTATAACGGTCTTTCTTACGCTCAATGCGATCATTCAGCTGGTTAACAAGCTGTTGAATCGCTGAACCTTCACCAAAGCCGTTGTTCTCAATTTCCATCAAACCAATGATGTCAGCGTCTAGACGAAGAATCGCGTTCACAATCTTCTCTTGCTGCATTTCAAACTCAGTGATGGTGTTCGCGCCACGGTTGTTGCCGTGCTGGTTCGCGTCACCACCAAATGGAGAGTTGAAGTAGTTCAATACATTGAAGGTCGCAATACGCAGGTCACCTTCATCCATGTCTGGTTTGTCGGTACGCGGATCGTTACGAACGAAGTTTTCAGCCGAGATCTGGTTAGTAGCAATTAAACGGTATTCACCGTAGCTGTAGGTCAGCACGCCTTCTAGGCCAACAATGGTGTCATCAATGCGGATGTAATCTTCTGTTGAACCGTCTTGGTCGATATCAGTACGGCCAAAGTCAGGGTAGAACGGAACTTGTCCATCAGCCGCTTTTTGATCGGTTTCAACGAAAAGACGACGATCAGCGTTGTCTTCTGTTTGTTGTTTCGCTTCATCAGAACCGGCAGCAAAAAGCTGGTTCGGCTGCATGTTGATAAGCTCATGGGCTAATACCATGTTGTTACGACGACCTGCGTAGTCATAACCGAAGGTACGCGTCACTCGCATATCAAGCGCTTCGGTTGTTTTCACCAACATGCCTTCGTAGCGTTCAAGCGTTGCAGCGAAGTTCTCATCACTGTCTAGCGCTTCAATCGCCGTCGCTTCAGGGGATTGCTGTTCGCCCTGCTTTAGCCATTGGTTGTTTTCAACTTTAAGCTGAGTGTGGCTGTAGTATTCTTGAACCTTACCTTTCACACACACCACATCACCCGCAACTAAATCTGAGCTTGACTGGTTAGTGTGAATAAATAGACCTTCAGAGGTACTTGAATTGAAGTCATCCTCAATCGCTTGCAGATAGAAGCCTTTGGTTAGGCCAGTAGTCACTGCGCTAACTACACCTTTTACGAAGTATTCATCGTCGGTGATGTACGGGTAGCCATCGATGAACGGTGATGTTGCACCCTCGCCTTGGATCTCTTGAATGGTGGTGAATACTGGGTCTGAGCCATCTTCTGTACAAGTAAAGGCTTCTGGCAGCTCAACACTGTCTAGTGAACCTAGCCCTTCAATACTGTCTTTTGGTAGCGATACCCATTGTGAAGCATCAAACGTCGCAGAAGGTGTTTGTGTCGCACGAACCAAAGTAACATCTTTGCCCCAGTCCACATCGCCCATCAAACCAACAACATCATGCACCGATCCATCTGAATTCAAGATAGCCAGCGGGTCGTCACCGTTATGATTAGCGATAGAGGCATTAATGATCTCAGCTTGAGCTTTAATCTCATCACTCGCACTAGAATGTGCGACCACGAGTACTTCACCAGGTGCTAAAACGTGGCCATCTAAAGGTAAAGTGGCGCCCCATGATCCGTTGCCATTGGCAGACTTCGCCAGTGAGTAACCATCTAAGTTAATGCTGCTATCGCCGTTATTGGCGATCTCAACCGCTTTGTTGTAGCTGCCGCCTTCCACATATTGTGAAATAAACAAATCAGCGTGTGCGCTTGTGGTTAACAAGCTACCAATTGCCACTGCTAGCAATGAAGGTTTGTGTAAAAGAGCCATCCGTTTCACCTGAGTTCATTGATTTATAGTCACTGCCATCTATGGGCAGTCATGTATTTTGTGGTAACTATCAGGTTTATTTATGAAAGGAATAAGTCAGTTGGCAAGAAAATGAGGAACTTATCACTTTGGAATCATCAATTGTTTGGCACGTTATATATTTCCAACATATATAGAAATGAGTATGAATTTATAAAGTTCAGAAGTGCTGAATAAGATCATCTGCACAGCATTAATATGATGGATATGCTAGTCAGATACTGCGTAAATTATCAATTCAAACAAGGGGGTTTCGAGGAAGGTAAATGGAATGGGCATTAAAAAGCCCAAAGTAAACAAAAGCTACTTTGGGCTCAAATTTTCAAGCGAGTCGTGTTAGTTCACCCTATGGGCGAGTAACAAAACCTACTGCTTCGTATGCTTTTTTCAGTGTTACTGCAGCACGCTCAGACGCTTTTTCAGCACCCGCTTTCATTACTGCGTCCATGTAAGCACGATCAGCACGGATACGGTGGTATTCAGCTTGAATCGGCTCAAGCATCTCAACTAATGCTGCGCCTACATCTTTCTTGAATGGACCGTACATCTCAACACCTTGGTATTGCGCTTCGATCTCTTCAAACGTTTTACCCGTCGCTGCTGAGTAAAGACCCATTAGGTTAGAGATACCCGCTTTGTTTTCCCAATCGTGAGCAATACGTGGCGGTGTTTCTGCATCAGTTTGCGCTTTGTTGATCTTCTTGATGATCGACTTAGGCTCTTCTAGCAGAGTAATCACGTTCTTACGGTTGTCGTCTGACTTAGACATCTTCTTCGTCGCATCTTGCAGGCTCATTACACGTGCATTCACTGTTGGAATGTAAGGTTCTGGTACTTGGAAGATTGGCGTTTCAGGACCGTAGATGTTGTTAAAGCGAGTTGCGATATCACGCGCTAGCTCTAAGTGTTGTTTCTGGTCGCTACCTACAGGCACTTGGTGAGCACCGTAAAGCAGGATGTCTGCAGCCATCAACACTGGGTAGTCGTATAGGCCTACGTTTACGTCGTTTGAGTGACGTGCAGACTTATCTTTAAACTGAGTCATACGGCTCAGTTCACCCATTTGCGTGTAACAGTTAAGAAGCCAACCAAGTTGAGCATGCTCTGGTACGTGTGACTGAACAAATAGCGTGCTCTTCTTTGGATCAACACCGACAGCAAGACAGATTGCTAGTGCGTCTAGAGTCGCTTCATGCAGTGCTTTCGGGTCTTGGCGAACCGTAATTGCGTGAAGGTCTACAACACAGTATTGGCAATCGTAATCATCTTGCATCTGTTGCCATTGACGTAGAGCACCCAAGTAGTTACCGATACTTAGTTCACCAGATGGTTGAACACCACTCAATACGATGGGCTTGCTCATGGTTTTAATTCCTTTGCTTATTCGCTAAGTTTATTGAACGCTTAGCTTCTTAACTTAAATATAGAAAAGCCGCACAGCTCTTCTGTACGGCTCATCCAGTGTACTCATTGATAAGTATTTTGCTAGTAGGTTAGCTAACTTTTGTCCGCTTTATGCTGAAACTAGAACGACATCTAGTAATTGCGCGACGTTATCCGCGACATAGTCAGGGTTTGATGCTGAAATTGGCTCGCCGTGGTTATAACCGTAAGTCAGACCAAACGAGTGACAGCCTGCATTCTTAGCCGCTTTAATGTCGTTGCTTGAATCGCCAACCATCAGCATCTCTTCCGCTTTAACATTGTGCTTTTCTAGCAACCAGTTCAGCGCGACTGGGTTCGGTTTTTTCTCTGGGAAAGAGTCGCCACCCAACACATCAACAAAGTACTTATCGATACCGTGTTGCGCCAGTACGTCTGGTACAAACTTCGAAGGTTTGTTGGTAACCAGCGCTATGGTGAAACCCGCCTTATCCAGCTCAGCCAACGTCTCTTTAACCGATGGGTAAAGGTGACTTAGCTTGTGACCGCCCTGCTCGTAGAAATCATCAAACAGGATGCGCGCTTTTTTCAGTAGCTCTGGCTCTAGGCTTGGGTCAACCGTCAGGTTACGGCTGAGTGAACGTCCGATAAGAACATCAGCACCATTACCTACGTAGTCGCGAACCTGTTCTTCGCTCACTGAAGGGAAGCCCAACTCCTGACAAGCTTGGTCAGCAGCAACGGCCAAATCAGGCACGCTGTCTAACAAGGTTCCATCCAAATCAAAGGCGATCAGTTTTATTGAGCTTAATGACATCTTACTTTCCTATTTATTATGTTCGTCTTATGAGTTGAGCTATAAGACGTAAAAAAGGGGCAAATTAGCCCCTTAATATTCGATCTATCTGTAGTTTTACGATTATGCGTTTACTTTTGCAAGCTCTGCACGCATCTCATCAATCACTTCTTTGTAATCTGGTTGATTGAAGATAGCTGAACCCGCAACGAACATATCTGCGCCCGCTTCTGCGATTTCACGGATGTTATCAACCTTCACGCCGCCATCAATCTCAAGGCGAATGTCACGGCCTGACTCATCAATCAGCTTACGAACAGCACGTAGTTTATCTAGCGTGTGAGGAATGAAAGATTGACCACCGAAGCCTGGGTTCACAGACATCAGTAGAATCATGTCTACTTTGTCTAGGATGTAATCTAAGCAAGAAAGCGGCGTTGCAGGGTTAAGAACCACACCCGCTTTACAGCCGTGCTCTTTGATTAGCTGTAGAGTGCGATCGATGTGCTCTGAAGCTTCAACGTGGAAGGTAATCATTGATGCGCCGGCTTTAGCAAACTCAGGCACGATGCTGTCTACTGGCTTAACCATAAGGTGAACATCGATAGGAGCCGTAATACCGTAGTCGCGCAGCGCTTTACAGATAGGCGCGCCAAAAGTCAGGTTAGGTACGTAGTGGTTGTCCATCACATCGAAGTGCACAACATCAGCACCAGCTGCGAGTACTTTTTCTACGTCTTCACCAAGACGAGCAAAATCTGCAGACAAAATCGATGGAGCGATTAGAAAATCTTTCATACCAAACCTCTTAAGAGTGAGTAAATTGCGAATATCACCGCCTTGTGACATCTCATATACAAATACAAGACTCAATTCCAAGACTATTTGGTGTGCAATTCTACCTAAGCAACTAAGCAGATCCTAGCAGTTCGAAAGATTAGTTTATGAAAGTACCCGTTGGTCACTCAATTTAATGAGTTCGAGGGTTATGTTGGCCGCTACAATTCTTCTGAAGCGTGTTGCTGGTTTTTCTCTTTATGAAAAAGTGCCAGTAACTCATCGACTTTATTGCGCCCTGCGCCATTACGGCTAATGGTGCGCTTAACCTTGACCACGTTCAGTTCTGCACCATGGTATAAACGGCGCGTTAAGGTGGTGTCATGGTTTGAGATCAAGACAGGGATGCCTCGTTCCATCGCTGCTTTTTCAGCAACATCCGCCAGTGCAGCTTGGTCATCTAAGCTAAAGCCATTACCTGCGTAAGAGGTAAAGTTTGCCGTGTTCGACAGTGGTGCGTATGGAGGATCGCAGTAAACCACACAGCCTTTGCGCGCGCGGCTAAAGGTTTCATGGTATCCCTCACAGACGAAGGTGGCTTTTTTCGCTTTCTCGGCAAAAAATTCCAGCTCAGCTTCTGGGAAGTAAGGTTTTTTATAAGAACCAAATGGAACGTTAAAACCGCCCTTCTTGTTGTAACGACATAGGCCATTGAAGCCAAATCGGTTCATATACAAGAAAGCCAATGAACGATACATGACGTTATCTGTACCATTGAACTCAGCGCGAATATCTAAGAAGGCTTCTTTACGGTTGTTCTCAGGACAGAACCAGCGCTTCGCTTCCGTGATATAAGTTTCAGGATCGGTTTTAAGCAGGTTGTACAGGTTGATAAGATCGGGATTGATATCTGCAAGCAGGTACTGTTCAAAGTCAGTATTCAGAAATACTGAGCCGGCACCGACAAACGGTTCTACCAATTTACGAGCAGGTGGCAGGTGACGTTGGATGTCTTCAACTAGGCCATATTTACCACCAGCCCATTTTAGAAAGGCACGCTGCTTTTTCATTTACTGCTCTATCTATCAACTCAAAAATAAGGCTGCGGAATGTAACATATTTTGAGGCTAAGCTCAGGGTTATTTCGCACGTTCTATCTCTCGATGCACTTGATTCATCGATTTTGCCCAAGGTTCCAACTGTTGAAGGGGTTTTGATAACGCACTTACCGCGTCTCTCGCCACTTGAATCGTTGGGTAATCTTGATAAGTGATAATAAACCACTTGGTGTCGTTGCGAAGTGTTGGGTAAATACGAACCTTGTTCTCAAGGTCATACTCTTCAATGAAAGACTGTACGTCGTCCAATGAGGTCATCGCACTCAACTGCAAAGTATAAGCTCGCGGAGAGATAGCTTGTAACTCTTCGCGAGAAAATGAGAATGTAATTTTCTTAGTCGGTGGCGTGGACTGTGTTAGGTCTGTTGCTTCATCGGCTGAAGGTTGTGACTCCACTTTGTCTGCATCTGATTGCGAACTCACCGCGGCACCTGTGTTTTCTTCAACAGCAGCATCAATCGCACTGGTATCGGCACTTTCAGGTTTATCATCAAGCAAGGCATCAACCACATCAGAGGTGATTACGACACGCTGCTGATCTTGTTCGACTTCTCCAACACTCGCGGTATCTTCAACGACAGTCGGTGGCAAAGATGAGCTGTCGTCATCAGCACCTTGATAACTCATGTCAGCTTCGGCTTCAGAATCGTCCATTCCGTCGATTCCAGCTTGCTCGGTACCACTTTCCACTTCAAAAGTTGGGATAGCTGTCTGTTCAATCGGAGCGATAAGAGATTGCGCTTTATCGTCAGGGGTTGGTTGACTGAACATCCACCAATAACCACCACCAATTAAAATCAACAGCAAGGCCACCACAATCGCGATATTGATGGGTGAACCAATAATTGAGCGAATAATAATCCTTTTTTCCACTTTCAATTCTCCTAAAGCCATTAACTCACCGGGCAGAGGTTGCGCTTTATTAAACGCACGTCGCACGCGAGTTTCAGACTCATCATCAACATATCGAATCACCAGTGATTCAAAGAAATGTTCAGCTTCTGGTTGCGAAAGGTCATCGATCTCAAGATCGATAGGTTTGTGTTGTTGACCGTAACTCAAACGCGTTAATAACGTATCTAAGTGGCCAGGTTCCGAGAAGAGAACGATATTGATCGTCCATTGAGGGTTTGATTGAGCTTCCAGTACCAACATCCATAATTCGGATACCAATAGCTCAGAAAGTCGTTGGGCATCATCAACGACGATAACCACATTACACGGTTCTCCATCCAGTAACCTTGTTAGGCTATCCGATAAAGAATCATGTTGATTAAACAGGGGATCAGAAACAATTTGGCTAAGAATGAGCGCACGGCGTTGTTGATCGTCTTGGCTTGGATGACAAAGCAGTAAACACTGATTTTTTTCTGTCGACCATGCTTCAAGATAACGCTGAGCCAACCAAGATCGGCCAGAGCCAGCTTTGCCCGCCACCGTCACAAGGTTTGAACCAAAGTTAGTCAAAAGCTGTAAGCGCTCTAGCAGCTCAACTTGAGATTCTAACTCTAATACTCTTAATTCATGAGCCAAACTCATTGGGGATCCCTACTGATAAGATCGATCAGTAAAACGCTTCAGTTGCCTAGAGTTTAGCTAGGCAACCTCACAACCAAATTTAAAGAGTACGGCAGAAATCGATCGCTTGTTTAATGATGTCTTGAGGCACATCAGCAACCACTTCAGCAGTACCAATACTTGTTGGTAATACCAAACGCAACTGACCAGACAGCACTTTTTTATCGCGCATCATGTGCTTCATAAAGTCTTCAAAAGACATGCTTTCTGGCGTATGGATTGGTAGTTTCGCATTCTTGAGTATAGAAATAATTCGCTCAAGTTGCTGCTGAGAGATCAGTCCCTGTAATTGAGCTGTTTTAGCTGCCATTACAGTGCCTGACGACACAGCTTCACCATGTAGCCAATTACCATAGCCTAGTTCTGCTTCAATCGCATGACCAAATGTATGACCTAGGTTCAATAACGCTCTGATTCCTGACTCTTTTTCATCTAGAGCCACCACTTCAGCCTTAATTGCACAACAACGAGCAATCGCGGTAATCAGTGCTTCTTCATCAAGTTGATAAAGTTTCTCTAGATTCTGCTCCAACCAATCAAAGAAGGCTTCATCGTAAATGATGCCGTATTTGATCACCTCAGCAATGCCCGCTGCAAACTCACGCTCTGGAAGCGTTGATAAACAGTTGGTATCGATGATCACAGATTTCGGTTGGTAAAAAGCGCCGATCATATTCTTACCAAGAGGATGGTTTACTGCGGTTTTACCACCAACAGAAGAGTCCACTTGAGAAAGAAGGGTCGTCGGGATTTGAATGAAATCAATACCGCGCTGGTAACAAGAGGCAGCAAAACCGACCAAGTCACCGATAACACCACCTCCTAAAGCAATCACCACCACATCGCGGCTGTAATTTCCTTCAAGCATGTAGCTCATCACTGAATTGAACGTTTCAAGGGTTTTGTACTGTTCACCGTCTGGCAGCTCGAGAAGAGATGTCTGACAGCCGACTTGATCCAATAGCGATAAAATTTTATCAGCATAAAGAGGCGCTACTGTCACATTACTGATAACAACAACTTTCTGCTTACCTGATAAAAAAGAAAGGTACGCCGGGTCTTCAAATAACCCGGCGCCAATAGAGATAGGGTAGCTACGCTCAGCTAGATTGACCGTAATCCGTTCCATGGGTTTGCTCTCCGAAAAAATGAACTTAACGTTCTTCTAGCATTTTTACGATCTGGTTGGCTACCACTTTTGCACTTTGGTCGTCAGTACGAACTGTGTAGTCCGCCACTTCTTCGTATAGTGCGTTGCGAGATACAGCTAGATCTTCTAGCACATCACGCGGGTTGTCTGTTTGAAGTAGAGGGCGTTTCTTGTCGCGGTTAGTGCGAGCAAGTTGCTTTTCAATTGTTGTCTCTAGGTATACAACAATGCCTCGTGCAGATAGACGGTTACGGTTTTCTTTGCTCAACACTGAACCACCACCTGTCGCAAGAACAATACCTTGTTCTTCTGTCAGATCATTGATTACAGATTCTTCGCGCTTACGGAAACCTTCTTCGCCCTCAACATCAAAAACCCATGCGATGTCTGCGCCAGTGCGCTCTTCGATCACAGTGTCAGAGTCTAGAAACTCCATATGAAGTTGGGAAGCTAGGTGTCTACCAATTGTACTTTTGCCGGCGCCCATTGGGCCAACAAGAAAAATATTGCGTTTCTCAGCCATGTTTTTAGCAGTAATTTACAACGTTAATTCAATGACATCGCCACAAGGTAGGTCAGTACAAGTACTGAAATTAAAAGGCCCGTGGCACCGATTCCTCACAGATAATTCGTGATAAGACCCGAAATTATCAAGGTTAGGTGCCACTAATGCAACTTTATTTTTAATCTAATTGTTCATTACTGAATCACAACTTTGGGTGTGACAAAAATAAGTAGTTCACTTTTACCCACATTTTCATAGCTGCGACGGAACAATGCGCCCAAAACTGGCAGGTCCCCCAACAGAGGAACTTTATCCACTGTACTGCTCACGCTGTGCTGAAATATCCCGCCAAGCACGACAGTTTCACCATTATTAACAAGCACTTGCGTACCTATTCTTTGCGTATCAATGGCGACCGCTTCACCGGTTCCAGTTTTTACCACTTGCCCTGGCCTATCTTGAGTCACGCTCAAATCCAATACCAAACGATTATCGGGCGTGATCTGCGGTGTCACCTTAAGACTCAACACGGCTTTCTTAAATGCAACCGACGTAGCGCCACTTGAAGATGACTCTAAGTAAGGAATTTCAGTACCTTGCTCAATATAAGCCGGCTTTTTATTGGTGGTGATTAAGCGTGGACTAGAAATGATTTCAGCTTTTGACTCTTGTTGCAGTGCCGACAGTTCAAGATCGAGTAAGGTATCTGAACCCAGTTTGGCCACCTGAAACGCAATACTCGAGGCGTTCGGCGATGTTGCCCCTAAATTGACGTTGAGATAGTCATCAATCACGCTGCTGCCGCTATCGTCGTCATACGGCGTAATCGCTGATGGGTGGTTACCTTCGATTGAGCCACCAACGGTGAAGCTTCCGTTGGTTGAGGAAACGCCCCAGCGCACGCCAAGCTCATCAAGATTACCCTCAGTAACCGTGACAATACGTGCCTCTATCTGTACCTGCTTCACGGGAATGTCTAACGATTCAATGATGCCTCGGATCACGGCAATGTTTTCTTCCAATTCACGAATGAGCAGTGAGTTGGTGCGCTCATCAATGGTAATCGAACCACGATCGGACAACATGCTGACCGCACCTTCACCTCCAATCATGTCAGCGATGTCGGTGGCTTTAGCAAAGTTAATCTTGATGATTTCCGATTTAAGCTCCCCTAACTCCTCTTCTAAGCGCGATTTCTCTAACGCTTGTTGCTCTCGAAGGTCGAGCTCCGCTTTCGGCGCGACCAAGATAACATTGCCATCAACACGCTTATCCAAGCCTTTAACTTGCAAGATAATGTCGAGAACTTGCTGCCAAGGTACGCCATCTAAGCGTAACGTCAGGTTTCCGGCTACCGAATCAGACACCACGAGATTGAAGTCGTTGTAATCGGCAATCAGTTGCAGGACATTTCGTACCGGGATATCCTGGAAGTTAATCGATATCAGCTTGCCCTCTTTCTCTAGAACGCTTTTTTCTTTGGTCGCTTCATCGAGCACCGGTTTGCTGATCACCACCTCAATAAAGCGCCCCTTTAGGTTGTATTCATACTGATAGTCATTGCTAATCGTCGCTAGAAGCCGAGTGCTTGGTGTCTCTTTATAGACTTCAATGCCTTCAACCAAGGTAGCGAAATCCTTCACATCCAGCAGGTAGAGCTTGTCATCATCAACTTGAGTATTGATTAGCTCGATACTTAACCCTTCCTGAGCTCGTTGAACATCCACCACTGCTGTGCTGGTCGCCAGCTCAATAATGATGACGGCGTCTTTATCCTTATTGACCCTAAAATCAATATTCTCCAATTTGTTCGGTAAGCTCTCGGCATGGCTGAGCACGCTAACAACCAACATCACAGACACAGCAAAACCTTGTAGAGCCTTGCTCACTAATCCACTTATTCCTTTAATCATATTTACATCTCATATCCACATCATGTGACATTGGTTTACTTCAGAGCCAGCCTAACGTTGCGCTTATGCCAACAACCTAAGCCATCTGGAAGAGTTTCATTAATCTGAACGTATTGGCTCGTCACCTTAGTAACTCGGCCATTGTTTAAGCCGATAAACTGGCCTTTCTTGACGTTTACCACGTTGCCTTTGGGTGTTTGCACTAAGCCAAACACGCTTGAGCCATTGCCCATCACGCCTCTTAAACGAAGCTTACTCAGCGGGTACTTCTCTAACTTGCCATTACGAGAACGGGCGCTGGGTTGCCAACAGTCTTTCTTAACCAAGGGTTGGTTTTGCACAATGGCTTCTTTAGGCAGTTCAAAGGGAGGACGCAAAGATCGGCGCTGATAAGTCGCCGCCGTGAATTCAGTTGCTGGGACAAGTTGCTCGACATCTTTTCTCGCCTTGGCTTCAACCTGCGCCACAAAATCTTGCAGTGAGTCTTGATTAGCTTTGCAGCCTGACAACGCAAGCATCAATACGATTGAGTAAAACGCGCTATTGGGTTTCATCATTAACCTCCGATTTAAACTGGTAGGTATAAGCTCGAACCCTAAAGTGCAGCGTGCTACTTTCTTGACTGACTCGCTGCCAATTCACATCATCAAAGCTAATAATACGCGGCAGCTTGGCGATGGCAGCAGAGAAGTCACCAATCTCGTGATAGTCACCTGTCAGCTCTATATTGAGAGGCAATCGATAGAGAAACTCCTTATTCTGCTTTTGCCCCCAATCGATTCGTGTGAAGGTAAGCGAGTTATCCAAGCCGAGCTCATTCACGGAGGCCAACATGCTCGCTAACTCCTTTTGAACGGGCAGCTGCTCTAATAGATAATCGTAGCGACTAGTTAGCTCATCCAACTGGCTCTGCAACTTAGGCAAGGCTGCAACCTTATTCGCCTTTATCCTCAAGGTCGTTTTTAAGGTCTGCTCCTGTTGCTTCATCTGTTTCAGTTCCTCGTCGAGCGGCAGCAGATACAGCCAAGTGCCAACACCTTGGATTAACACCATCAACACCAGAATCACGAGAAGCTGAGGCAACAATGGCCATTCGGTGATCTCATCAACATCGAGATCTTGCAAGCTCATCCTGTTTTGCCTACTAATCCTATTTTGAAGGTTAGCCATGATGCGCCCCCTTATCTTTTCTGCTCGCGGTTGTGTTTTCTAAAGACACAGGGCTAAACACAAAAGAGACCTTGAAGGTCTGAAACTCTTTATTGAAGCGCTTGCGGTTATGAACGATAGAGTGCATCTCGACCCCTTTCAAAGAATCTGAACGTTCGAGGTTGTCCAACATGGTGGCGAGACGAGCAGTGCTGTCGCTGATGCCCGACATTTCAATCTCCTGACCATTCATCTTTATCTTGTCGACATAGACCCCCTCTGGAATCAGCTCCGGCATCAAGTTCATGAAGTCGGTGGTCTTATTACGGCCAAGCTGCAGCGACTCAACCACATCAAGTCGAGTCAGAATGGCTTTGTGTTCTTGCTCTGCGACTTTCAGTGACTGAATTTGTCGATCAAGCTCAGCGATGTATTGATTGAGATAATTAAGGCGCGCTTGCTGCTTGGCTTGTTGGTCGTGAAAGTAGTTACCGACCGCCCATTGCCCACCAAGCGCAATGATGACGCCAAGAATGACCAGATGGATAAAACGCTTCTTGTGCTGAGCACGAATCTCATCACGCCACGGCAGCAGGTTAATTTGATGCAACATGCTTCTCTCCCTGCCACTTGAGCCCACTCATCGCCATACCCGCCGCGATACCAAAGTGTTGCCAGTCAATCGGCAGTCGGCGTCTCTTGGCGACCTTATTCTCAAATAAAGACAAAGGATTCAATGACTCGCAGCTCAACTGAAAATGGCGTTCTAGCTCTTCGGTTACCATAGGGATGCTGGCGCCCTCGCCCATCAACCAAATCCCTGAGATAGGTTGCTGCGCATTTCCCGATGAATAGAGCTGCAATTGACGCTTGAGCTTCTCAATCAGGTTAACAATGAATTGATGTGTCTCTTCCATAGTACCGAACACGCTCTCGATATCACTCGGGTCATCTGAGCTGCGAAGATCTTGAGTGCCAAAGGCGATGTCTTTATAGAAAGGCGCCGAATTCTGCGGGATAACCCCTAGCGAGGTTTGGTCGATTCCAACATCCACTAGCAACCAGTTTTTCTTATCGGGATACAGGCGCGAGGCCAATTGCCAGATATTAAGTAGCCCATGCACCTGTGTATCCACCACCACAGGTTTGAAGCCAGCCTTGGTTAATGCATCCGCTCGGCTATCCACAACTTCTTTACGAGTGGCGTATACCTGATAACTGCTTGTCGAACCTTTACCAAATCGTTTGTCTTCCAGCTTTACAAAATCTAAACTCAGCTCCTCGATAGGAAAGGGAGATTGATGGGCGAAGGTTTGATAGATAGAAAACTCTTTTTCTCTGTCTTCTAACTCACTCTCTATTTGCAGTACTTTGCTGATCACCGTGTTATCAGGTACCGAAATGGCGACGTTGCGACAGCCAAAAGGCAGTCCTTTCCTAAGTTCTTTAAGTTTCTTAACAGTTTTCTGATACTCCAAAGTATGGTTAGCTGTAAAAATGTCGTCCGAAATCGGCAGCTCTTTGTATCCCACTAGGGCATACAACTCCCCCACGGGTTTTAGTACCACGGCTTTGATGCTGTGATGATTTATATCTATACCTGTAATTAATGATGAACCCATGTGACCTAGCTCCTGAAGTGCCAAGCATTTCGTTGATTATCTAGGGGTTGTGATTATTAGTTAAATAAGCGTTAATAAACGAAAGCTAAGTTTTTAGCCTAGAGTACAAGGGTTTGCTGCTTATCAGCCTTAACTAATCAGGGATTATCCGGTGAAGTTCATAAAGCGATTATTCATATTTACATTGATTTGCATGATTCTTGGAGTCAGTACAATTTTCGGGTTTTATTTTTACGTAAAACCAGAGTTGCCTGATGTCGCCACTTTGCGCGACGTAGAACTCCAAACGCCGATGCAAGTCTTCAGTCAAGACGGTAAGCTGATCTCTCAATTTGGTGAAAAGCGTCGTAATCCAGTCACTTATGACGAGATTCCTCGCCACTTAGTTGAGGCTCTGATTGCCACCGAAGATAGCCGTTTCTATGAACACCCAGGTATTGACCCAATCGGTATCACACGTGCAGCACTCGTGGTTGCAATGTCGGGTTCAGCCAAACAAGGTGCTAGTACCATTACTCAGCAGCTTGCGCGTAACTTCTTCTTATCTAATGAGAAAAAGATTATGCGTAAGATCAAAGAGATCTTCATTGCGATCCACATTGAGCAACTTCTTAGTAAAGAAGAGATCATGGAGCTTTACGTCAACAAGATCTTCCTTGGTCACCGTTCGTATGGTTTTGGCGCGGCAGCACGTGTTTACTTCGGTAAAGATCTTCCTGATCTCACGCTGAGTGAAATTGCGACCCTTGCGGGTATGCCAAAAGCACCTTCGACAATGAACCCTATTTACTCTGTTGAGCGCGCGACTAACCGTCGTAACGTTGTATTGCGTCGTATGTTAGACGAGAAATACATCACTCAAGCAGAGTTCGATGACGCTCGTAGCGAAGAACTTATCTCGAAATACCACGGTGCAGAGATCGAACTAAGCGCACCATATGTTGCTGAAGTTGCACGTGCTTGGATGGTGGAACGCTACGGTGAAGAAGCTTATACATCAGGCATGAAGGTCTACACGACCGTTGATTCGAAACTGCAAAAAGCAGCGAACCAAGCCGCAATTAAGAACCTACTTGGCTACGATGAGCGTCACGGCTACCGTGGTGCTGAAAAAGTATTGTGGCAGACTGCGCAATCAGCGTGGGATCAAGAACAAATCGTTAAACACCTTAAGTCTCAACCAACCTACGGTGACTTAGTCCCTGCTGTTGTTACCGCGGTTGATTCGAAAAGTGCTCAAATTTGGGTTAAGAACCAAGGTGAAGGCACTATCGAATGGCAAGGCATGAACTGGGCGCGTAAATTCCTAACGGATAACCGCCAAGGACCAGCGCCTTCTCAAGCGAAAGAAATTCTGGCGGTTGGTGAACAAATCTGGGTTCGCCATGAAGCCGTTACCGGCGATGAAGTCTCTGAAGAGCCGACAGAAGAGTCAGCGACTGCAGAATCAGAAACACCGATTGTATGGCGACTAAGCCAAGTACCGAATGCGAACACAGCATTTGTTGCAATGAACCCGAACAACGGCGCGGTATTGTCGATGGTCGGTGGCTTTAACTTTGTCCACAACAAGTTCAACCGTGCAACGCAATCTATTCGTCAGGTGGGTTCTGGTATCAAACCCTTTATCTACTCAGCAGCGATTGAGAAAGGCTTAACGCTAGCCTCACTGATCAACGATGCACCGATTAACCAATGGGATAAGAGCCAAGGTACCGCATGGCGACCAAAGAACTCGCCACCGACTTACGTGGGTCCAACTCGTTTACGTATTGGCTTAGCTCAGTCTAAAAACGTAATGGCGGTACGTGTACTGCGCGAAGTAGGTCTAGATGATACTCGTAACTACCTAACTCGATTTGGCTTTGATATTGATGAAGTTCCGCGCTCTGAAACCATTGCTCTGGGTGCGGGTAGCTTAACGCCAATGAAAGTAGCTCAAGGTTACTCAGTATTCGCTAATGGCGGCTACTACGTTGAACCTTTCTACATCAGCCGCATTGAGACACCATTTGGTGAGACTGAATTTGAAGCGACACCAAAAGTGGTTTGTAAAGACGATTGCCAACAGCAAATGACCTCAGACCCAATGGCTGATGAGTTTGCAGAGCAAGATGTGGATGCCAAAGTACAATACGCACCTCAAGTTATCTCTGAACAGAACGCATTCCTTGTTCGTGAAATGATGTACAGCAACATCTGGGGTGGCGGTGATTGGAGCGCAGGTACGGGTTGGAACGGTACAGGTTGGCGTGCACAGCCGTTGAAGCGTCGTGACATTGGCGGAAAAACGGGTACCACCAACGATTCGAAAGATACTTGGTACAGCGGTTACGGCCCTGGCATGGTTGCAACGGTATGGGTTGGTTTTGATAACCACAACCGCAACCTAGGCAGAACCAAAGCGAACTCAAATCTTGGTAAGAACCAAATTACGGGTGCAGAAGCTGGCGCGAAAACAGCAGAACCTGCATGGGTTGATTTCATGGGTACGGCGTTAGCGGGTGTTCCTGCTGAGCGTAAAGAGATTCCTGAGAACATCGTCCGTGTTCGTATCGACCGTGAAACTGGCTTACTGACCAACAAGTTCGATAGCTCATCAATGTTCGAGTACTTCGAGAAAGGCACAGAGCCAACCGAGTACATCACTGAACGTTTCAATGATGACATCTACTCAACCTCATCAGGTGAAGCAGTAGAAGAACTGTTCTAACTAAGGTTTGTAGAACCTAGTAACATGAACCAACAAAAAGGGTTGATATGAATTCATATCAACCCTTTTTATATATCTATATCTGACCAGACTAGGCTCTAAATTCAAGCGCTAAGCCGTCTTCTCCAGTTGAGTTCGAATCGTCTCAGCCAGTTGCTCGAAACGTCCCTTCAATGGAGAGCCCGGACGATAAGCCACGACAATTCGACGTGAAGGTGTTGGATTCACCGCAGGTACGTAACACACACCATCTTTCTGCTTTTCCTTTGGCACCGATAACTGAGGTAGCAAGGTAATGCCCGCCCCCGCCGCGACCATGTTACGCAGCGTTTCTAAGCTGGTTGCCTTAAAGCGCTCGTCATCTTTGGCACCCGCAGCAAAACAGAAACCCAAGGCTTGGTCTCTTAAACAGTGACCGTCACCTAGCGCCAGTACGGTTTGTCCATTTAGCTGCAGCATATCGACAGTGTCTTGTTGAGCCCACTCGTGGTCACATGGAACGGCAACACTTAACGGCTCGTCATACACATCAATCTCTTTAAACACCGCCGTTTCATCAACCGCAGCCAGTACCAAGCAATCAAGCTTGCCGTCTTCCAGTTGACTCACTAACTGATGGGTCTGAGCTTCATGCAGGTAAAGCTCAAGATCTGGGAAGCTCTCTTTAAGATGAGGAACAATCTTAGGCAAGATGTAAGGACCCACGGTTGGAATAAAACCAATGTGCATTGGCCCCGTCATCGCTTCACCGTGTCCACTCGCCATATCTTTAAAAGTTTTCACTTCATTGAGAATACGCTTGGCTTGTTCAACAAGTTGTAACCCTGATTCTGTAAATATCACCTTCCTTGGACTACGCTCGGTTAACTGAAGTCCAATTTCATCTTCGAGTTTGCGTATTTGACCGCTTAGTGTCGGCTGACTGACAAAGCACGCTTCTGCCGCTTTTCGGAAGTGTTTATGCTCTGCGAGCGCCACCAAGTATTCAAAGTCACGAATGTTCATGATCAGTCTCTTACCTCAGGTTTTAATAAGAACAAGGGTTCTAATAGAAACATTTAAAAGAAAAATGCTCTTGATAGAATTTACCTATCAAAACCATAACATCAAACGATTAGAGCTATCAAAGGATTTATCTAATAATGGGCTCAACGAAACGAAACAGAGCGAAGAAAAACGTTAAGCTCTGATAGAACAAAATTAAAAATACTATTTAAGGAAATCAATATGTTTGCATCTAAAGAAGGTCAATCAATCCCTCAAGTAACATTCCCAACTCGCCAAGGTGATGCATGGGTTAACGTAACTACTGAAGAGCTATTCAAAGACAAGACAGTTATCGTATTCAGCCTACCAGGTGCGTTTACGCCAACATGTTCGTCAAGCCACCTACCTCGTTACAACGAGCTACACTCTGTATTCAAAGAAAACGGTGTTGATGACATTCTGTGTGTTTCAGTAAACGACACATTCGTAATGAACGCTTGGAAAGCAGACCAAGAAGCGGAAAACATCACATTCATCCCAGATGGTAACGGTGATTTCACAGACGGCATGGGTATGCTAGTTGAGAAAAACGACATCGGCTTCGGCAAACGTTCATGGCGTTACAGCATGCTGGTTAAAAACGGCGTGGTAGAAAAAATGTTCATCGAAGAAGACGTACCAGGCGACCCGTTCAAGGTTTCTGATGCAGATACTATGCTTAACTACCTTGCTCCTGAGCACAAAGAGCAAGAGTCAATCACAGTATTCACTAAGCCAGGCTGTCCTTTCTGTATGAAAGCAAAACAGAACCTAATCGACAAAGGTCTGAACTACGAAGAAGTGGTTCTAGGTAAAGATGCAACAACAGTAAGCCTACGTGCAATCTCTGGTCGCACTACCGTTCCTCAAGTATTCATCGGTGGCAAACACATCGGTGGTAGTGAAGAACTAGAAACTTTCCTAGGCTAATCGCTTCATCGCCGATATAGGCTTAGAAGTATCAGCTAACCCACCCTCTTGTGGGTTAGCTATTCCAAACACTCTTATCTGAGTTTTGGGAAAAAGAATATAGCTGGTGACTCGCCTGTCTTTTACTAACCTATAGTTAGCAATAAAAGCAGAGTCACAAGCTAAACCTCATAAAACAGAATCACAAAACTGACCCGCAATCCTGACTCTCAAAAAATCATCAGAGTTGGAGGGGTTCGTTCAAACCAAATTTAGCCATTGCGAGAAAATTATTATGAAACAAGTCAATGTAGATGTAGCAGTTATCGGGGGCGGTACGGCAGGTTTAGGTTCTTACCGCGCTGCAAAAGCACACACTGACAGTGTCGTGATGATTGAAGGTGGCCCTTACGGTACAACCTGTGCTCGTGTTGGTTGTATGCCATCTAAACTGCTTATTGCAGCTGCGGAAAGCGTACACCAAATCGAGAAAGCTCCGGCTTTTGGCGTTCACCCACAAGGTGATATCGTGATTAACGGCCGTGAAGTGATGGACCGAGTGAAGTTTGAGCGTGACCGTTTTGTTGGTTTTGTTTTAGAAGGCGTTGATGAAATCCCAGAGCAAGACAAGATCTCTGGCTACGCAAAGTTCTTAGATGACAACACACTACAAATTGATGACCACACGGTTGTCACCGCTAAGCGTATTGTTATCGCGACCGGTTCTCGCCCTGCATACCCTGCCGTTTGGAATGAGCTTGGCGATCGCCTGATCATTAACGACGACGTGTTCAGCTGGGATGATTTACCAGAATCGGTTGCGGTATTTGGCCCTGGTGTTATTGGTCTTGAGCTTGGTCAGTCACTGCACCGCTTAGGTGTGAAGACCAAACTGTTCGGTTTGGGTGGTCAAGTTGGCCCAGTAACTGATCCAGAGATCATGGCTTATGCAGATAAAGCTTTCAATGAAGAGTTCTATCTCGATGCCGACGTGAAAATCGAAAGCATGAAGCGCATTACCACTGAATCGGGTGAGCCACGTGTCGAAATCCAGTTCATCAATAAACAAGGTGAATTAGAAACTAACGTCGTTGAATACGTACTAGCAGCAACAGGTCGTCGCCCTAACACTGACAAGCTTGGCTTAGAGAATACCTCTCTAGAGCTTGATGAACGTGGTGTGCCAATCGCAGACCACTACACGCTACAAACATCACTACCATCAATATTTATCGCTGGTGATGCGAGTAACCAACTGCCTCTACTGCATGAAGCAGCAGACCAAGCTCGTATTGCGGGTGACAATGCAGGTCGCTTCCCAGAGATTCGTGCAGGCCTACGCCGCTCTAAAATCTCGGCAGTATTCTCTGACCCGCAAATCGCGATGGTTGGTGAAACCTACAAAGAGATCACCACACGCTTAGGCACATGTGGCTGTTTCGCAACGGGTGAAGTGTCTTTCGAAAACCAAGGTCGTTCACGAGTGATGCTTCGCAACAAAGGTATTCTGCACGTATACGGCGAGCAAGGCACAGGCCGCTTCCTTGGTGCTGAGATGATGGGACCAAACGCAGAACACTTGGCTCACTTATTAGCATGGGCACACCAGAACAAGATGACGGTTTCTGAGATGCTAGACATGCCGTTCTACCACCCAGTAATCGAAGAGGGTGTACGAACTGCCCTACGTGACCTGAATGCGAAACTGCACCTAGGCCCAGAGATGGTGAAACACTGTCTGGATTGTGGCCCGGGCTGTTAATCTCAGGTCGTTGCAAAACTAGCAGTTTGCTCTATTAACAGAGACTAGATACTAAAAAGGAAAGCCATTGGCTTTCCTTTTTGTTTTTGGCCTCGAGCAAACTATAGATTCCCGATTACGCTCCTTCGTCGCTAACGGGAATGACGCTGCTTTTAATACACAGCAAACCCGAAACCCATCAGAAGAACTCATCAGCTAAACTAAGGTCAAACTCGTCATTCCAGAACCGAGGGACGAGGTATCTGGAATCTCTTGAAGCCATTGCGTCACTAAAAGCTTTAAGCAGTTACTTCTCAGCAGCAATCACAGAGATCTCAACAAGTAGCGCTTCGCGAGCCATGTCGCCAGTCACACATGCGCGAGCTGGAGCGTGACCTGCTGGAACCCATGCATCCCAAACTGCGTTCATTTCTTGGAAGTCTTTCATGTCTTTCAAGTAAATCGTTGCTGACAGCATGTGCTCTTTGTCGCTGCCTGCTTGCTCAAGTAGCGCTTCTACTTTATCTAACATGGTTTGAGTTTGTTCAGTGATGTCTTTAGTTGCATCAGCACAAACTTGGCCACATAGGTAGATAGTACCGTTGTGTTTAACAATACGGCTCATACGTTGCTTGGTTTCTTGGCGCTCAATCATCGACTTTCTCTCTCTGTGTCACCGTGATCCAATATCTTGTGACGTGTTATTATCAGGGCAACAAGCATAACGCGAATCAAACCCAAGATGACATGCATTCATTGCAATAAAAGTGAAAAAATCCGTAACAAGCTCGGTCGCTGCCAGCGTTGCATGAATCAGCTGATGGTGTTGTCGATTTTGAGTTGGGGAGTATGGTGGCTGTTTTTCAGAGAAGACCCAAAAACCATCAATGCCATCGCGTTGATGATGGCCGCTTTCGCGTTCAGTGGCTTGCTGTCGTTGCATTGGGTCATGAAGTTTGTGGTGCTACCGTTAAAGGGCAAAAAACGTTAGCTGGAAGTCTTTATTGGATAAAGAGTAGTGATTAGAGACAGGGCTAAACAATCCGATAATTCATCATAATTTTCGAGCTATTGTCATCTCCCGAACAGCAGATAGAAAAAAGCCCCAGAACCAATCGATTCTAGGGCTTTCTTAGAAAATTCTAAGAAAAAGCAGTGGTACTTTAATAGACCGGGCTTTTCTTAGTTTGTTCCCAAAAAAGATCAGATTTTTGATCTTTTTTTTAGGAGCTATAAAATCAATGCCTTATGCAACATTAACCTTAGCAATTATCTGCTCTACCAAGTTCACTTCCAATGCCACTTCATCACACGCATGTTGACGAGGACACTGGTCACAATCTTTCAGTACCTTCTCAGGCAGCAGAGATTTCGATGTTGGTAAGAAATCATGCTTCATAAAGAACTCTGGAGTACGAGTCAGCACAAACACCTTCTTGATGGCCATTTGTCGCGCTTTCTCAACCAAGTGCTGCACAATTGCGGTACCCTGCCCTTGACCTTGCCAGCCAGCTTCGACACCCAGTGAACGGATTTCCGCTAGGCCAGAGTCATACACATAGAGTGATGCACAACCTGTCACCTCACCATGATGCTCTGCGACCGCAAACGAGCCAATATCACGCACCAGTTCATTACGAGAACGAGGTAGGTTTTCACCCATGTTCGCCCAGTAAGCGACCATACCTTCCAACGCTTCAATATCGGTCAGACGAGCAGGACGAACCTTGACGATGGACGTATCACGCTGTGATAAACGTTTCTCAGCTTGGTCAACCGCGTAAGCCACTTGCTGTGGAGATACACCGCCTAGCGCGCTACGTTTTTCAAGACACGATTCAATGGTCAGGATGTCATACACATCTTCCTCAATCACCTCAGAGAACTCTTTCATCTCTGCGATGGTTAATTCTTCTAATGCACAGCCTTTAGCAATCGCCGCCACTACCGTCACACCAACAATATGGTGAGCTTCACGGAAAGGAATCCCTTTCGCTACTAGGTAATCAGCCAATTCAGTTGAGTTCGCGTAGCCTTGTTTCGCGGCTTCAAGTGTACGTTCGCCGTTCACTTTAATGCCGTCAAAACAGAGTGCTGCCATTTCCATACAATCATTCCAAGTATCTAAAGCGTCGAACAGACCTTCTTTATCTTCTTGCATGTCTTTGTTGTACGCCAAAGGCAGAGCTTTTACTGTCATCATCATTGCCGCTAATGAACCGTAAACACGGCCAGTTTTGCCACGGATAAGCTCTAGCGCATCTGGGTTTTTCTTTTGTGGCATCAGAGATGAACCTGACGTCACGGTATCCGCTAACTCGATGAAGTTTGATTCACCTGAGTTGTAGAAAATCATATCTTCTGCAAGACGCGAAAGGTGAAGCATAGAGATAGAAGCAATCGACATTAGCTCCATCACATGGTCGCGGTCAGAAACTGAATCTAGAGAGTTGCGCGTTGCACGACGGAAACCTAAGTTGTGAGCTAACTCTTCACGGTCCATCGGGTAAGCTGTTCCAGCAAGGGCACCAGAACCCAGCGGACATGTGTCTAGACGCTTAATCGCATCATTCAAACGTGAATAATCACGCTCAAGCATTTCAACGTAAGCCAAGCACCAGTGAGCAAAAGTTACCGGCTGAGCACGTTGTAAGTGAGTGTAGCCAGGAAGCACGGTTTCTTGATGCTGAGAAGCAACGTTCACCATTTGGCTTTGTAGGCGATCCAATGCCAGTAGCAGTTGGTTACCTTGCTGACGACACCATAGTTTCAGGTCTGTCGCCACTTGGTCGTTACGAGAACGGCCAGTGTGAAGTTTTTTGCCCAAGTCACCGACTTTGCCGATAAGTTGCTGCTCAACCCAGCTGTGAATATCTTCTGCATCAGAACGTAGAATCTGTTCAGGATCTTCCATCACCTCAAGTTTTAGCTCATTCAGCGCTAACTCAAGCTTCTGTTGCTCTTCTTCTGTTAATACGTTGACCGACAGTAGAGCTTTAGACCAGGCAATTGAGCCCACAATGTCTTGCTCAGCCAATCGGTAATCAAAACGAAGAGAATCGTTAAAATCTTTGAACCGGGTGTCTGCTGCTTGGGTAAATCTACCGCCCCATAATGCCATTGTGTATCTCCTAATTGCACAGTGCTCACTGTTTTTGCAAATGATAATTCTGATTAAGATTCAGTATTTTTCTGATGGTTTAAACTTACGGCAATTCAAAATGAAAATAAAGTATTAATTCATTATTTTCACATATTTATTCACCAACAGTTCAATCCATTGATTATTTTTAGCGTGGAGCGCGAATTATATGCCATCCGATAGGAAAAACCGAAGCTGATTTATTAGGCAAATAGAAAGTAAAAAGCCCACTCACTAATCAATAGTGAATGGGCTTTGCATAATAATGTCTGTTTACTAACCTTCAATCTTTCATCAAAGGCTAGCTCACTAACTCATTGTTAAGATTACTTTTGGCTATTCAAAGCACGGATACGGCTTGATAGCGAGTAAAGGCGGATGAAGCCTTCAGCATGGCTTTGGTCGTAAACTTCATCTTCACCAAAGGTTGCAAACTCTTCTGAGTACAGGCTGTTGTCAGAACGCTTCTGAGTCACCGTTGCATGGCCTTTGTAAAGCTTGATAACCACTTCACCATTCACGTCTTGTGCTAGCTCTTCTGTCGCGGCAAGGATTGACTTACATAGTGGAGTGAACCAACGACCATCGTATACAAGGTGAGAAGCCTTAACACCGAGCTCTTCACGGAATTCGAATGCCGCTTTATCAAGAACCAGTTGCTCTACTGCACGCAGTGCTTCCATCATGATTGTGCCACCCGGAGTTTCGTAACAACCACGAGACTTCATGCCAACAAGACGGTTCTCTACGATATCGATACGACCAACACCGTGCTTAGCACCTTTCTCGTTTAGGTAAACCAGTGCGTTGTATGGCGTCATTGTTTCGCCATCAACCGCAACCACTTCGCCTTTTTCAACTTTAAGCGTCACTGTTTCAGATTCGTTTGGCGCTTGCTCAGGGTCTACAGTCCAAGCCCAGCAATCTTCGTTAGGTGCATTCCATGTGTTTTCTAGAACGCCGCCTTCTGTTGAGATGTGCCATGCGTTTGCATCACGCGAGTAAATCTTAGTAAGAGAAGCCGTACAAGGGATGTTACGCTCAGCCAGGTAATCTAGACACTCTTCACGACTCACTAGATCCCATTCACGCCATGGTGCAATTACGTGTAGATCAGGTGCTAGTGCAGCAAATGCGCCTTCAAAACGAACTTGGTCATTACCTTTACCAGTACAGCCGTGACACAGTGCGTCTGCACCTACTTTACGTGCGACTTCAACCTGTGCTTTCGCGATGATTGGACGCGCCATCGACGTACCTAGTAGGTATTTACCTTCGTAGTAAGCGCCCGTTTTCAGCGTTGGGTAGATGTAGTCAGCAACCATCTCTTCTTTAAGGTCTGCGATGTAACACTCAGATGCACCAGAAGCTTTTGCTTTCTCTTCGATGCCAATCAACTCTTCGTCGCCTTGACCAACATCCGCAACAAACGCAACCACTTCACAGTCATAGTTCTCTTTCAACCATGGAATGATTACTGATGTGTCTAGACCGCCAGAGTAGGCTACTACAACTTTCTTTACGTTAACTTTGCTCATTTTCTTTCTCCTAGTTTCCATACTGCACATGGCGGTCAGCGTTGGAAATGACTTCATAATTATATGTTTATTTAATTTGTCTAAATTCTTTAAGTAGTGACTCGTTGTGAGACCTACTGAGGTAAAAACTGTGTTCCTATGCTTTTACCTGAAAACAGTTGTGTTAGCTTTTCTGGGTATCGCCAAGTGGCAACTTCGATTGGTCGTCCAAGGTCGTTAGCGGCTTCTAGTGCAGCTTGAACCTTAACGATCATGCCGTCGGTAATCACTTTGCCGGCAATAAGGTCATCGGCTTGCTGTTGATTAAGACTTGGAATGAGGTGGCCTTTGCCATCCAACACACCACTTACATCAGAAAGCAGTACCAGTTCAGCATCAAGTGCGCCCGCAACGGCAACCGCAGCTTGGTCGGCATTGACGTTCATCAGTTGACCTTGCTCAGTAAGACCAATTGAGCTAATGATTGGCAGTGCGCCCGCATTAAGAATCGCTTGCAGAACGGTTGAGTCGCCCGGCTCCGCTTTTCCTACCGCGCCCAGTTCAGGGTTCAGTTCGCTCACTTTGCATAAACCACCGTCTGCTAGGCTTAAACCAACGGCATTGATATCGTCTTTAATTGCCTGACCTTGAAGTAGTTTGTTGGCCGTGCCCGCTAGTGCACCAGCGATCACAGGGATCTGATCATAAGGAGTAACACGTAGCCCTTCTTTCTTAACGGTTTCTAGATTCAACTTATTCATCAAATCATCAACAAGGTAACCGCCACCGTGAACAATCACGATTGGTCGTTGTGCCTGTTGTTGGTAAGCAGAGATAGCACCAAATAACTTGCTAAGTGTTTCACCACAAGATAGCGCTGCGCCACCTAACTTTATGATTAATGGTTGATTATTAAGGCTCATATCTAGATTTCCTTACACTAACGCAGTTAATGGCGCAAAACCATAACGTAAATTTAAACACTGCATCGCTTGGCTAGATGCACCCTTTAATAAGTTATCAATCGCTGAAACAACGATGATGTGTTGACCTTGAACCTTCCAACCTAAGTCGCAGAAAGGTGTCTGTTCTACATCTTGAATTCTTGGCAGTGTCTCTTCGAGTAGTCTCACTGCTGGTTTACCTTGGTAAGCTTGTTCAAAGGCATCTTGTATCTGTTGTTCTGTCACGCCTTCAGCCAGTTTCATGGTGATGGTCGCTAAAATACCGCGCTTAAAGTTGCCGAGGTGTGGAGTGAAAATCACATCACATCCTAAATGTGCAGCCATTTCAGGTTGATGACGGTGATTGAAGACGCCATAAGCTTGCAGGCTTACTTCGCAGAAGCTGTTAACCATCGTCGCCTTGCGGCCTGCACCAGTCACACCGCTAGTCGCGTTAATCACTGGCCATTGGGTTTCATCCAGTAACTTGGCCTCAACCAAAGGTTTAATCGCCAGTTGTGATGCCGTTGGGTAACAACCCGCGACAGCGACAAGCTGAGCTTCTTTAATTTCTTGTTCGTTCCATTCCGCTAAACCGTAAGCCGCTTTGTCTAGCCATTGTTCGTGTTGATGTTCAAAACCGTAAAACTCTTGATAGAAGTTTTCGCCTTTAACTCTGAATGCTCCCGATAGGTCGAAGACTTGGCAATCGTTCTCTAGAAAGATTGGCGCTAGGTCGTGACTAACCTCGTGTGCCGTTGCTAAGAAAATCACATCAGACTGTTTAGCTACTTCTTCCGGATTTGTTAAAGGTTGTACTGGCATATCAATCAAACCAGCTAACTTACCGTGCAGTGCCGCAATAGGTTTACCTGCGTCTACACTATTGGCTGAGACATATAAACCTGATAGCGTGAGCTCAGGGTGTCTGTTTATCATTAGAGCCAGTTCTGCTCCTGTGTAGCCGCTTGCGCCAATGATCGTGGTTTTCAACATCTCAACACATCCATTTTTGAGGTAAGTTACATTTCAAATTTGACTATTCATACTTAATTTTTAGCTTTATTTGATTTCTTATGCATTAAATATGATTTAATATGTGTTTTACCGACTTATGGTTTTCCTGTCAATAGTAGAAGTGAAGTTATTATGCAATTACCGAGTTTTCTTGAGGTCTACAAAGGCCTAATTTCCACAGACTCTATTAGCTCGACCGATCCAAGCTGGGATCATGGCAACGAGAAAGTGATCGAAAAAATGGCTCAATGGTTTAAAGACGTAGGCTTTAGCGTTGAAGTCGTGGAAGTCGAACCCGGCAAGCATAATATGGTCGCTAAGATGGGATCGGGCGAAGGTGGCTTGCTACTCGCAGGACACAGCGACACAGTGCCATTTGATGAAGGACGTTGGAACTTCGACCCTCACGCACTAACAGAACACAACAATCGCTTCTATGGATTAGGCACAGCCGATATGAAAGGCTTTTTCGCTTTCGTTTATGAAGCGGCAAAGAAGATGGATTGGAGCAAACAGACCAAGCCGCTATATGTATTGGCAACCTGTGACGAAGAGACCACCATGCTGGGTGCGCGTCATTTCACTGAAAATGCACCGTTTAAACCGGATTACTGCATTATTGGTGAGCCAACCAGCCTTGTGCCGATTCGTGGCCATAAAGGCCATGTTGCTAACGCTGTGCGAGTAACGGGTAAATCAGGTCACTCTTCTGATCCTGCATTAGGTGTCAACGCCATCGAGATCATGCATGAAGTGTTGTTCGCTTTAATGCAACTGCGTGACAAGCTAGTCAAAGAGTATCACCACCCGGGTTTCGCAATTCCAAGCCCCACTCTAAACCTTGGCCATATTCACGGTGGCGACAGCGCGAACCGTATCTGTGGTTGCTGTGAGCTGCACTACGATGTACGTCCTTTACCGGGTATCAGCTTAGATGGTTTGGATAACATGCTGCGCAGCGCACTCAAAGAAGTAGAAGCAAAATGGCCGGGCAGAATTGAGATTACGCCACTGCACGAACCTATCCCGGGTTACGAGTGCCAACATGACCATCCATTTATCGGTGGCATGGAATCAGTTTGCGAAACTGAATCACAAACCGTGAACTACTGTACAGAAGCACCTTTCCTTCAAGAACTTTGCCCAACCTTAGTGCTGGGTCCAGGCTCAATCGACCAAGCTCACCAACCAGATGAGTTCCTAAGCTTCGATTTTATCGATCCAACGATTGATGTTCTGAGTAAGTCGATCCGCAAATATTGTTTCTAGTTATTACTTTTCTTCCAATATTTTCGTATAAAAGCTACCCGAAAAGGTGGCTTTTATTCTGTTATCCCAGACACAGCCTGATCTTGTAATTAAATTTCACTTTAATTCCGAACTATTGGGAAATTTACTTCTCCCGCATTTCGAAAACTAATAATTGCAAACTTAGAATGCTTTATTTGACTAGATACAGCACTTTTCGCTAGATTGTGTACTTAACAAGGAACAATGGATGTAATTTTTTTACGAGGCAGGATGACAATGAACGAGAAATACGCCGCTCTCAAGAGTAACGTAAGCATGCTGGGACGCTTGCTAGGTAACACAATCCAAGATGCACATGGTGACGTTATCTTAGAGAAAGTGGAGACTATCCGTAAACTTTCCAAATCCGCCCGCGCAGGCAACAAAGCTGACCGTGACAGCCTAGTTGAAGAAATCAAAAACCTGCCGAACGAACAACTCACTCCTGTTGCTCGTGCATTTAACCAATTTCTCAACCTCACCAACATGGCAGAGCAGTACCACACCATCTCTCGCCACTGTGAGGAGCATGTTTGCGAACCAGACGTGCTGCAATCTCTATTTTCCAAATTAAACCAGAATGACATCAGCAAGCTAGATGCGGCTCAAGCCGTTCGCGACCTGAACATTGAACTCGTTCTGACTGCACACCCAACAGAAATCACTCGTCGCACCATGATCAACAAATTGGTTAAGATCAACGAGTGTCTGTCTAAATTAGAATTAAGCGACCTATCACACAAAGAGCGCGTGAAAACAGAACGTCGCCTAGAGCAACTTATCGCTCAAGGTTGGCACTCAGATGTGATTCGTCAGCAACGCCCTACGCCACTTGATGAAGCGAAATGGGGCTTTGCGGTTGTTGAAAACTCACTTTGGGAAGCTGTACCAGATTTCCTACGTGAAATGGACGGCCGACTAAAAGGCTACCTTGGTGAAGGTCTACCAATTGATGCGCGCCCGGTACACTTCTCATCTTGGATGGGCGGTGATCGCGATGGTAACCCATTCGTAACGCACACCATCACCAAAGAAGTACTGCGCCTATCTCGCTGGAAAGCCGCTGACCTTTACCTAGGTGACGTAAACGAGCTGATTACCGAACTATCGATGACTAAGTGTAATGATGCCGTTCGTGAACTAGCGGGTGATGAGCATGAAGCTTACCGAGCAATCCTAAAGAGCCTACGTACTCTGCTGAACAACACGTTAGAAGTGCTGGATGCAAAACTGCATGATGCTGAAGTACCGAAGAAAGAAACACTACAGAACATCGACCAACTTTGGACACCGCTTTACGCGTGTTACCAATCGCTGCACGAATGTGGCATGGGCGTAATCGCAGACGGTTCTCTACTTGATACCTTGCGCCGCCTAAAAGCATTCGGTGTACACCTAGTGCGTCTCGATGTTCGTCAAGAAAGTACACGTCACTCAGATGTGCTGTCTGAACTGACTCGCTACCTAGGCATTGGCGACTACGACCAGTGGAGCGAGCAAGACAAGATTGCTTTCTTAACCAATGAATTAAGCTCTAAGCGTCCGCTTCTTCCTCGCGATTGGGAGCCATCTGAACAGGTTAAAGAGGTTTTAGACACCTGTAAGGTCATCGCTGCTCAACCTCGTGAAGCCTTCGGCGCTTACGTGATTTCTATGGCTCGTACTGCATCGGATGTACTGGCTGTTCACTTGCTGCTGCAAGAGTGTGGTTGCCCGTATCGCATGGACGTGTGTCCACTGTTCGAAACGCTAGACGACTTGAACAACTCAGAAGCAGTGATGAAACAGCTAATGAGCATCGACTTGTACCGTGGCTTTATCCAGAATCACCAAATGGTGATGATCGGATACTCTGACTCAGCGAAAGATGCGGGCGTAATGTCTGCAGGTTGGGCTCAATACGATGCAATGGACAAACTGGTTAAGGTTTGTGATGAAGAAGGCATTGAACTGACTCTATTCCACGGTCGTGGCGGTACGGTTGGTCGTGGTGGTGCTCCGGCGCACGCTGCTCTTCTTTCTCAGCCACCTAAGAGCTTGAAAGGCGGTTTACGTGTAACAGAGCAAGGCGAAATGATCCGCTTTAAACTTGGCTTACCAGACGTTGCTGTAAACAGCTTCAACCTTTACGCAAGCGCGATTCTAGAGGCGAACCTTCTGCCGCCACCTGAGCCAAAACAAGAGTGGCGCGACCTAATGGAAGTGCTATCTCAAGTATCTTGTGAGGCTTACCGCAACGTGGTTCGTGGCGAAGAGAAATTCGTACCTTACTTCCGTCAAGCGACACCTGAACTGGAGCTAGGTAAACTGCCTCTTGGCTCTCGCCCTGCGAAACGTAACCCGAACGGCGGCGTAGAAAGCCTACGTGCGATTCCATGGATCTTCTCTTGGAGCCAAAACCGTTTGGTACTGCCTGCATGGTTAGGCGCTGGTGAAGCGATTCAGTACTCTGTAGATCAAGGCCATCAAGCCCTGCTCGAAGAGATGTGTCGCGAGTGGCCGTTCTTCTCTACCCGTCTCGGTATGTTGGAAATGGTGTACTCGAAGTGCAACATGGAAATCGCTAAGTACTACGACCAACGCCTTGTTGACGAAGAGCTATTACCATTAGGTGAGTTACTGCGTGAACAGCTGCAAAAAGACATCAAAGCCGTGCTAAATGTTGAGAACAACGAGAACCTAATGCAGAGCGACCCTTGGGGACTTGAGTCAATCCGCCTACGTAACATCTACGTTGAGCCACTAAACATGCTTCAAGCTGAACTGCTTTACCGTACTCGTAAGTGTGAAACACCACCAGCAGAGCTTGAAGAAGCGCTAATGGTGACGATTGCAGGCATTGCAGCAGGCATGCGAAACACTGGTTAATTAGTGATTCCTACCATTCAACAGACAAAAGGTCGCCTAGTGCGACCTTTTTATTTCACAAAATAAGCAATACTGAGTTTTTTGTCAGTTTTTTGGGTTATTTTGTCCATGTATTCTACTTTATGCTTATTATTTAGATATACTACTGCTCCGCTGCGGAAACACTCCAAAAAATAATCTGCAGCATCTTGACCAATAAACTGGTCAACCTAGGTGATAAACGGCTTTGTAAGGTGACATAACCAACCGATGAGTTGGTGCTACTTAGACATAACCAATATAACGTGCCATTAGAAGCACACTTGTTGTTTAAGTATTTGTTTACTGTTTACCATTTGGATTTCAGACATGTCATTACCACACGTAATTCTAACCGTTTTAAGTACACGCGATGCTACTGGTTACGATATCACAAAAGAATTCTCCGCAAGCATTGGTTACTTCTGGAAAGCTAGCCATCAACAAGTTTACCGCGAGCTAAATAAAATGGCTCAGAACGACCAGGTAACTTGCGTGCTTGAGCCTCAAGAAGGCAAACCTGATCGTAAAGTTTACTCTATCACTGATGCTGGCCGTGGCGCGCTAGGTGAATGGTTTGAACAACCTACTGCACACCCAACCGTTCGTGACGAGTTCTCAGCTAAGCTAATGGCTTGTGCTGTACAACCTTCTGACGCTTACCGTGTACAACTTGCTGAGCTAGTAGAAGAGTCTCGCAAACTGGTTTCTCACTACAAAGAAATCGAAGCAGCTTACTACGCAACGCCATCGACACTAGACAAGCAAGCACGCCTTGAGCGTCTAACACTTCGTCGTAACCTACTTATCCGTGAAGCATGGATTGTATGGGCTGAAGAAGTACTGCTTGAACTTGGCGCTCTAGCTTAAGTTAAGCTAGAAAAGCAAAAGGCTTGAACTCTATGAGTCCAAGCCTTTTTTGTATCTATAGGATTTGAAATGTTACTGCCAGAGGCTTTTTACAAGTGCTTAGGCTTTACTTCTTAGACTTTTCTTACAGCGCAGCGACTTGCGGACGAACACCTAGCGTATGGCAAAGTGCATAAGTCATTTCTGCACGGTTTAGCGTGTAGAAGTGGAAATCTTTCACACCTTCACGGCTCAGTGTACGAACCATATCAATTGCTTGGCTAGCACCAACAAGCTGACGAGTCGTTGGATCATCATCCAAACCTTCAAACTGCTTCGCCATCCAGCCCGGTACTTTTACGTTGTTCATCGCAGCAAAGCGAGATGCTTGCTTGAAGTTAGAAACCGGCAGAATGCCCGGTACAATCTCAACATCAACGCCAGCCGCTACACAGCGGTCACGAAAGCGTAGGTAGCTCTCTACATCAAAGA
The DNA here is from genome assembly GCF_041469505.1 of Vibrio sp. 10N.286.49.E11. Classification (NCBI taxonomy): domain Bacteria; kingdom Pseudomonadati; phylum Pseudomonadota; class Gammaproteobacteria; order Vibrionales; family Vibrionaceae; genus Vibrio; species Vibrio sp. 10N.286.49.E11. The sequence goes on along the minus strand of NZ_JBFRKQ010000078.1, from coordinate 20,798 downwards.
AGAACTGAGTGATGGCACGGTTGGCACCCGCATCCACTTTACGCTTTAGGTTAATAAGATCAGATTGAGCGCTTTTTGCTTCAGGGTGAACCTCAGGGAATGCCGCTACTGAGATATCAAAATCGTGGCGAGATTTAAGTAGCTCGACTAGGTCAGATGCGTACATCTCTGGCGCGCCGCCGCCTGCTGGAATATCACCACGTAGCGCAACAATACTCTCGATACCATTTGCCCAGTAATCGTCGGCAATTTGAATCAGCTCTTCACGGCTTGCATCAATACACGTTAGGTGCGGTGCAGCCACTAGGCCGGTTTGGTTTTTAATTTCTTTAATGATTGAGTGGGTACGGTCACGTTCACCCGAGTTTGCACCGTAAGTTACCGATACAAATTTTGGTTGAAGTGTTTTAAGGCGGTGAACAGAGTTCCACAGGGTCTCTTCCATCTTCTCACTGCTCGGTGGAAAAAACTCAAATGACACATTGATGTTGTCAGAAAGCTCAGCGATATTCTGATTTAAAGCGTCGATATGACTAGCGTGTGTGTATCCCATCTTACTCTCCCTGCGGCAAAAGCAACCACTAAAAACTCAAATCCTTAAACGACGTTTAGACGTCTATATGTCTGTAGAATGTATTGAATACGATTTAATGTCAACAGATCCATTATGAATTTTTCTCAAGTAGATCGTGAGTAAAACTCAAGTCGTTAGATGGGTCGCAAAGCAGAAATAATGTAGAAAAAAGGCTGAAAAACACATCGTGCTTTCAGCCTTATTTATCTTAGTGAATAGTATGCCATTTAGACACTAAACCAACCGATCTGAGTATCAGAACAGGCTAGACATTCTGTTTAAATCAGATTGAATTGCACCTGCCGTTACTTCACGACCGGCACCTGGGCCACGAATAACCAATGGATTATCTTTGTACCATTTGCTCTCAATCGCAAAGATGTTGTCGCAAGGCAACAAGTTCGCCAGAGCATGTTCTTTCGACAGTGCTTCAACGCCTACGGTTGCCTTACCGTTCTTCTCCAAACGCGCTACGTAACGCAGAACTTTCTGTTGAGAGTGCGCTTTCTCTAAACGCTCAGCCAGCTCTTCGCTCAGTACAGAAGCTTTGTCGAAGAAGTCATCTACCGACAGGTCTTGCAACTCTTCGGGTACCAGTGATTCCACTTTTACGTTTTCAGGTTCGATATCCAAACCAGATTCACGCGCCAGAATCACCAGCTTACGCATCACGTCTGAGCCATCTAGGTCAGCACGAGGGTCAGGTTCCGTAAGGCCTTGTTGCCATGCTAAGTCAACCAACTCGCTGAACGGCACGGTGCCATCAAACTGTTGGAACAACCAAGACAACGTGCCCGAGAAAATGCCAGACAACGCAATGATGTCATCGCCACTTTCACGTAGGTCACGTACCGTGTGGTTAATCGGCAATCCAGCACCCACTGTCGCGTTGTACAACCAATGACGGCTGATCTTAGCGAAAGCATCTTGTACTTGATGGTAATACTCGCTCGATGCAGAACCTGCCACCTTGTTCGCCGAGATTAGGTGAATACCTTGTTGTGCGATTTGCAGATACTTTGCTGCAAGCACTGGGCTCGCAGTCACATCCAGAACCACTGCTTCGTCATAACCTTGAATAGAGCCCAAACGCTCTAACCAGTCGTTACCATTGTTAGCAATAGCTTCGTCGTCAAAGCGCTTACCTACCGAAGTCGCATCAATGCCTTGATCGTCAAACCAATAGGTTTGGCTATCAACCACGGCAACCAATTCAAAGTTCATTCCACGGCGCTTTTCAAGTTCCGCTTTTTGCTCAGCAAACAGGCTTAACCAGCTTGAACCAATATTGCCCTTACCACACAAGGCAATCGCAACACGCTTCTGCGCTTGGAACAGTTGAGAATGAATGCCTTTCACTAGACTTGATGTTTCACTCTTACGAATCACAGCCACCAAGCTTAAGCCTGAGTTCGCTTCTGAGATGAACTCAACCGGCGAGCTCTTAAGCTGCTGGTAGAAACCGTAGCAATGGTTAGGGTTCTTAGTCACACCCGCACCCACTGCAGCAATCAGAGAGAAACCTTCTTTTAGCTTAATCTCAGCTTCAATCGCATGGTCTTGGAGATATTCTAATGCACCACCAGCGATCTCTTCTGTGTAGGCAAGACGCAAACAGTGTTGATCCGGTTCAAGCTCATAAGCAAGCGGCTCAAGTTGAGCACGCTTAAGCCCTTCAAGCACTTCACTCTCTAGACGGTCGAAATCATGGCCGTGACCAAAGGTCAGTTGCACGATAAGCACTTCATCCAAAGAGGTAATGATTTTTGCGCCACGACCCGATGCCAGTACACGCTCGATCTGTGTAGAGCCCGCCTCCGGCTGATAGCTGCAGCGTAAGCTGAGATCCATAGCACTTTGAGCCACAGGCTGTAGCGTTCGGCTGTGAAGCACTGGAGCCGCTAGACGAGCCAATTCGCTGGCTTCATCAAGGCGAAGTAGAGGCAATAGACACGCATCTGAAACCAGACGAGGGTCAGCGCTGTAAACGCCTGCCACATCACTCCAAATCGTCACGCGTTCAACTTCAGCCAAAGCACCAATCACGGTCGCTGAGTAATCCGAACCGTTGCGACCAAGCAGTACGGTTTCACCCTCGCAGTTCTGAGCCATAAAGCCCGTAATCACCACGCGGCAATGTGCATGCTGCGCCAGAGCTTCTTTGATCAGAGGGTAAGAACGTGCGCGGTCGACTTCAGGCTGAGCACCCACTTCTGCACGTAAAAAAGCACGCGCATCTTGAGCAACTGCTTGTAAGTCATGCTGGCACAACAAAGCCGCTAGTAGACGTGAAGACCAAACCTCACCGTGTCCAAGCACTTTTGCTTTTTGTGCTTCGCTCAAGGGAGCCGTTAGCTCACCCAAAGCGGTAAATTCTTGTTGAATGGTTGCAGTAAGTTGTGCGGCTGATTCCCCCTCAAGCAGTGCTTCAATCAGATCGAGTTGGAACTGACGAAGTGCTTGTAGGCATTCATGGGCAATACGACCATCTTTGTCGAGCGCTTCAACAAATTCAATTAAACGGTTGGTTGTTTTGCCTGCTGCCGATACCACCACCAAATCAGATGCTGATGAGTATTCTCTAAGAATGTTGACCACGCGTTGGTAACATTCAGGATTCGCTAAACTGCTGCCACCAAATTTATGTAGCTGGCGAAAGGTTGCCATTATTAACCCTCCCCTTCAGCGATAAAGCGCTGTGTTCTTTCAAACGCTTGCTTGAGGTCATCGATTAGGTCTTCTGCATCTTCAAGGCCAACAGATAGACGCAGTAGTTGCTGAGAAACACCCGCTTCTGCTAAGGCTTCTTCACCCATCGCGCGGTGAGTCATCGACGCAGGGTGACAAATCAGGCTTTCAACACCGCCCAATGATTCTGCCAAAGAAAACAGCTCTAACTTATCAACAAAGTATTTAAGCGCCTCGAATGAGCCCGCAAACTCAAAACTGAGCATGGAACCAAAGCCCGATTGCTGTTTCTTCGCGATATCATGACCCGGATGTTCAGGAAGGCTTGGGTGGTAAATAGTGCCAACAAGATCTTGTTGCTGTAGAGACGCTAGAATCTCACGTGAGCTTTCTTCGTGAACTCGCATACGCGCACCTAGCGTACGAATACCACGTAAAGTCATGTAGCTATCAAATGGTGTGCCGGTCGCACCAATACAGTTGCCCCACCATGCTAACTCTTCAGCGTGTTCTTCTGTCTTAGTGACCACAACGCCGCCAATAACATCTGAGTGTCCATTGATGTACTTAGTTGTAGAGTGAATAACAAAATCAGCACCCAGCTCTAAAGGCTTTTGGAACACAGGCGTCAAAAACGTGTTGTCGACAGCAACCAGAGCACCAACCTCTTTCGCTTTACGGCAAGTTTCTGCAATATCAACCACACGAACCAGTGGATTCGATGGTGTTTCGATTAAGATCAACTTTGGCTTAAGCGCGATCGCCGCATCCAGCGCGGCTTGATCCGATTGATCAACGAACAGAACTTTGAAGTCACCTTTTAGCGAGCGAGTGTTAAACAGACGGTACGTACCGCCGTAGCAGTCGTGCGGTGCAATAATAAGATCATCGCCGCCTAAGAAAGCCGAAACCCATAAGTTAAGCGCCGAAGTACCGCAGTTAGTCACAACCGCGCCTTTGCCTGATTCAAGCTCAAACAGTGCCGTCTCTAATAAACCGCGGTTTGGGTTACCAGAACGGGTGTAATCGTACTTTGGCACTTCACCAAAAGCGGGAAACCCATAGTTAGTCGAAAGATAAATGGGTGGGACAACGGCATGGTGTTGCGTGTCTGACTCGATACCAGTACGTACTGCGATTGTTGCTGGCTTCCGGCTGCTCATAGGTGCTTCCTTACAAGTTTTGCGTCTGAGAATCACAGCTGCTTGTCGGCATTTTGCGGCTGTGTTAGATATATGTTATTCACTTTACTTTCATAAACGTGAGACGTCAACACTTCTAGACGTCTATATGTCTTTGCTTATGGCAGTAAATCCCGCTAAAATCACCACTATTAATTTATTCTAACAACTAAAGTGATGAAGGTACGCAATGGCCGACTGGAATGGTGAATACATAAGCCCATATGCTGAGCATGGAAAGAAAAGCGAACAAGTAAAGAAAATTACAGTTTCTATCCCTCTAAAAGTGTTAAAGGTTCTTACTGACGAGCGTACTCGCCGCCAGATTAATAACCTACGCCATGCAACAAACAGTGAGCTACTGTGCGAAGCCTTTCTACATGCGTACACAGGCCAACCACTACCAACGGATGAAGACCTTCGTAAAGATCGTCCTGACGATATCCCTGCTGAAGTGAAAAAACTGATGACAGAAATGGGTATCGAGTTCGAAGCGTTTGACGAAGAATAAAAACAACTCAGTCACTGCCTTCATTATTGATTCGCTATAGCTGACCCTTATTTATCACATCGCGCATAGCTTTTTATGATTGCGCTGTGAATGATAGACATAAAAAAACCGACTCCAGATGAGTCGGTTTTTTATTATTCTTTTTGGCTCAATAGAGCAACAGCTATTATGCCATATAGTTAGCAGGCATCTCGATACGAGCTACGCCTGATTCAACAGCCGCTTCCGCAACTGCTCGTGCTACGCGAGGAAGTAGACGTGGGTCCATTGGCTTAGGAATGATGTAACCCTTACCGAACTCCAGTGCAGTCTCGCCCGCAGCTGCTAGTACTTCAGCTGGAACTTCTTCTTTCGCCAGTTCACGAATCGCTTTAACCGCCGCTAGCTTCATTTCGTCATTAATTTCGCTCGCACGCACGTCTAGTGCACCACGGAAAATGAATGGGAAACAAAGTACGTTGTTTACTTGGTTAGGGTAATCACTGCGGCCTGTACCCATGATTAGGTCAGAACGAACTTCGTGTGCAAGCTCAGGCTTGATCTCTGGATCTGGGTTTGAACATGCAAACACAACAGGCTTATCAGCCATCAACGTTAGTGCTTCAGCAGGCAGTAGGTTAGGACCCGATACACCCAAGAACAGGTCAGCGCCTTCGATAACATCTTCAAGCGTACGCTTGTCAGTGTTATTTGCGAACAGCTCTTTGTATTCATTTAAGTCATCACGACGAGTGTGGATCACACCTTTACGGTCAAGCATGTAGATTTTTTCACGCTGAGCGCCACACTTAATCAGTAGTTCCATACAAGCAACAGCCGCTGCGCCAGCACCTAAACAAACGATCTTACACTCTTCAAGTTTCTTACCTTGAAGCTCGATCGCGTTCAGCATACCCGCTGCCGTTACAATCGCTGTACCGTGTTGGTCATCGTGGAATACCGGCACATCACAACGTTCAATCAGGCGACGTTCAATCTCAAAACAGTCTGGTGCTTTGATGTCTTCTAGGTTAATACCGCCGAATGTATCTGCGATATTCGCAACCGTATCAACGAACTCATCGATTGTGCGGTGTTTCACTTCAATATCGATAGAATCTAAACCAGCAAAACGCTTAAACAGGAGCGCTTTACCTTCCATAACTGGTTTAGAGGCAATAGGGCCAAGGTTACCTAGGCCAAGAATCGCTGTACCGTTAGAGATAACTGCAACCATGTTGCCTTTACCTGTGTACTTATAAACGTTATCAACGTTCTGTGCGATCTCGCGAACAGGCTCAGCCACGCCTGGGCTGTATGCAAGTGCTAGGTCTTCTGCAGAGTTTGCAGGCTTCGTCAGTTCTACGGCAATTTTGCCTGGAATTGGGAACTCATGGTAATCAAGAGCTTGCTGACGGAATTGTTCTTGAGGTGATAATTCTTGAGAGGATTGAGCTTGGCTGCTGTCTTCAGACATAGGTGTAGGTTCCTAGGATATTATTATTTGGGGGATCTTGTTCATGTTAATGGATGTACTTCAAAGTTCCTAGGTGGTTGAAGCCTCTGTCTCATTAAAAAACGAGATTTCACTACTAATAAGACCAGTGAGCAGTTGAAATTACTATCGCTTGTTGAAGTTTCGTGCTGAATTTTGGTGAAGAGAGATACGCAAGGAATTGCCCTGAAATAGAATAGAGAGGCAACTTATCGTTGGGTGAGAGTGATGCTTGAATAGAAGTCAGTGCTTTCTCAAATTACAGGCAACAAAAAAGGACACCGAAGTGTCCTTTTTCATGTCTAAATAGCGAGAATTACTTCTTGCTAGAAAGAGCACCGAAACGCTTGTTGAAGCGATCAACACGGCCGCCAGTATCTACGATACGTTGCTTACCAGTGTAGAACGGGTGACATTTGTCACATACGTCTAGGTGGATTGATTCTTTTGCTAGCGTTGAGTTGAACTCAAATGTGTTGCCGCAAGAACAAGTTGCAGTAACTGCTTTGTATTCTGGGTGGATTCCAGCTTTCATGGGATAACCTCAAGTAGGCCGTGTCGCTATACGATTCTAAGCCGCACACCACACGTAGTTTAAAAAAAGAAATAAAGACACCGCATCGACACAAAAGAGTGATGAAGCCATACCTTTAAGGCGCAGTATAGTAATGAATCTATAAAGCAGGATCAACTGATTTGATACATTTTTCGCCAATATCGGCGTTATTTCCTTTGCTGGCTGTGATTCTTGGCTTGGCCCCAACCTCACCCGCTTCTCTGCCACATCACATTCAAACTGCTTCTCGAATTTAACCGCCTTATCCTTTAGACTGTTCGCTCTCGTCAATTCAGATAAAGCCGTCCCTTTATGCGTCCAATGATTGCCCGTGTGGCGCTGCCTGTTCCACTCGACAAGCAGTTCGATTACAAGATTCCAAACCACCTATTCCCGATTATTGGTGGTCGCGTCTCTGTGCCTTTTGGACGACAAACCTTAACTGGGATTGTCACGGCTCTGGTTAACGAATCAGAATTCGAGCTAGATAAGCTCAAACCGATTAAAGCCTTATTAGACAACCAACCCGTTTGGCCGGAATCTGTCTATTCACTGTTAATGTGGTGCAGTCAGTTTTATCAGTACCCTCTTGGCGAAACCTTTGCTAACGCCCTTCCGAGCGCTCTAAGAAAAGGCAAAGCCGCCGACTTCGCGACGCTGGTTGAGTGGCAGTTAACGCCATCAGGCAAAGACCAACTGATGCAAGGTTTTGGTCGCGCGGTCAAGCAAGCCAAAGTGATGCACATGCTTGAACACGGCCCGGTTCCTCATCAAGAGTTCATTGATGAAGAAGTTGGCAGCGCCGTACTCAAAACGCTAGAAGAGAAAGGCTGGATTGAATCGGTAGAGAAAAAGCCAACGCGTCAGCCGTGGCCAGTTGATCTTGAAAATGACCAAGACAAGCCTAAGCTCAATGCCGAACAAGCCATCGCGATTGCGACCGTAAATAGCCAAACCGACTTTGGTTGCTTCCTGTTAGAGGGCGTTACTGGCTCAGGTAAGACCGAGGTTTACCTTAATATGATTAAGCCGATTCTCGACCAAGGTAAACAAGCGTTAGTGCTCGTGCCCGAGATTGGCCTCACCCCTCAAACGATTAACCGCTTTAAGCGACGCTTTAATGTACCTGTTGAGGTTATCCACTCAGGTTTAAACGATTCTGAGCGACTGAATGCTTGGTTATCGGCGCGCGATAAAATAGCGGGCATCGTGATTGGTACCCGTTCGGCTCTGTTCACGCCGTTTGCTGACCTAGGTATTATCATTGTCGATGAAGAACACGATGCGTCTTATAAACAGCAAGATAGCCTGCGCTACCACGCTCGTGATGTGGCGATCATGCGTGCGCACAAAGCGCAGATTCCAGTTGTGTTAGGCTCGGCGACTCCGGCCTTTGAGACGCTGCACAACGCTCAGATCGGCAAATACAGTTATCTCACCCTGACTTCACGTGCGGGTGTCGCACTGCCGACCACCAATAAGGTGTTGGATGTTAAAGGTGAATATCTAGAAAGTGGTTTGTCTGCGTCGTTAATTGCAGAGATGCAAAGACACCTCAAAGCTGGCAACCAAGTGATGCTGTTCCTCAATCGTCGAGGGTTTTCTCCGGCATTAATGTGTCACGATTGTGGTTGGACAGCCGAGTGTAAACGTTGTGATGCTTACTACACCTATCACCAATACAGTAATGAGATGCGCTGCCACCACTGTGGTTCTCAGCAGCATATCGTGCACAACTGCCAAGGTTGTGGGTCTGTGAACTTGGTGACAGTGGGTGTCGGTACCGAGCAGTTAGAAGCTCAACTTGGTCAACTATTCCCGGAATACAAAACCATTCGTATTGACCGCGACAGCACCCGCCGTAAAGGCAGCTTAGAAAGCGCGCTCGAGTCGATTCGTAAGGGTGAATTCCAAATTCTTATCGGCACGCAGATGCTTGCTAAGGGTCACCATTTCCCTGACGTGACACTTGTGGCGTTATTGGATGTGGATGGCTCTTTATATAGTAGTGACTTCCGTGCCTCTGAACGGCTTGCCCAGCTATTCATCCAAGTAGCGGGACGCGCAGGACGAGCAAGCAAACCCGGTGAAGTGATCTTACAGACTCACCACCCAGAACATGGGTTGTTGCAAGCCTTGCTACACAAAGACTATAACCACTTTGCTCAGACGGCGCTGGCAGAACGTAAGCAGGCAATGTTACCGCCCTATACCTTTATGACGCTGTTTAGAGCAGAAGCCAATGACACTCGCTTGGTGGAAGAGTTCTTGCGTCAGGTTCGTCACACATTGGAATCGCACCCGCTGTTTGACCAATATTGCATGGTGTTAGGGCCAACCCCGGCTCCGTTAGCAAAACGAGCGGGCAAATCGCGCTGGCAGTTAATCTTACAAACTCAGACGCGCTCGTTAATGCAGAAGCTATTGATGAGTGCCAAGCCGGCCATCAATATGTTACCTGCTGCGAAAAAAGTTCGCTGGTCACTCGATATTGAGCCGCAAGATTTGAGTTAAACCCACTTGGGTTAAAACTAATGATAAGTTTGTTCACAAATATTTCATATTTCTCGTGAGCAACTTCACACTAGTCATGTGATTTTTGTTAATCTAGCCGTAACTTTACACGGATTAAACGAATAAAATATTGCAATAAAAAAAGTGTTAGCAACACTTTCATAATATCTATTCGATTACATTTATTATTCACGCCTTAGATGCTTAGGCGGCAAAGGAACTTAAAAGAGGGTTTAATTTATGGCGACAATGAAGGATGTTGCCCAGCTAGCAGGCGTCTCAACAGCCACGGTATCACGTGCATTGATGAACCCTGAGAAAGTCTCAGTTTCGACTCGCAAACGAGTGGAAACAGCAGTACTTGAAGCTGGATACTCACCCAATACATTAGCTAGAAACTTACGTCGCAACGAATCAAAAACCATCATCACTATTGTTCCTGATATCTGTGACCCTTATTTCGCCGAGATCATTCGTGGTATCGAAGATGCCGCAGTAGAAAATGACTACCTTGTCTTACTGGGTGATAGCGGCCAACAAAAGAAGCGTGAGTCTTCGTTTGTTAACTTAGTTTTCACCAAACAAGCTGACGGTATGCTATTGCTTGGCACTGACCATCCATTTGATGTCAGTAAATCTGAACAAAAGAATTTACCACCAATGGTGATGGCGTGTGAGTTTGCCCCTGAGCTTGAACTGCCTACGGTACACATCGATAACCTGACCTCTGCCTTTGAAGCGGTGAACTACCTAGCTCAGTTAGGTCATAAGCGTATTGCTCAAATTTCAGGACCAGTATCGGCAACACTGTGTAAGTTCCGCCAACAAGGCTACCAGCAAGCGCTGCGTCGCGCCGGAGTCTCAATGAATCCAGCCTATAGCACGGTCGGTGACTTCACCTTTGAAGCGGGCGCTCAAGCGGTTCGTCAATTACTGGCACTTCCTGAACAACCTACAGCTATCTTCTGTCACAACGATGCGATGGCGATTGGTGCGATTCAAGAAACGAAGAAGCTGGGCTTGCGCGTTCCTCAAGACCTATCGATTGTCGGCTTCGATGACATCCAATTCGCTCAATACTGCGATCCACCGCTAACCACCATTTCTCAGCCTCGTTATGAGATTGGACGCCAAGCGATGTTGATGATGCTTGATCTATTAAAAGGCAACGATGTGCAAGCAGGTTCGCGTCTGCTTGAAGCTAAATTAGTGGTTCGAGGCAGTACAGCGCCACCTCGAATATAACCCTTAGAAATACCCTTATAAATCTGCGGCACATTTTGATGTGCCGCTTCCATTTCTGCACTATTATCCTCGCGCAATCTGGATTACCATGAGGGCAGAATCAGCAACTATTGAATTGTCTTGTGGCTAATAGAGATTATGTAAAGCGCGGTCGTGGCACGAAAAAACCGACCAAAAAACAAGCCCCTCGCCGTAAACCTTGGCGCAGTGGTCTTTTGGCGATCCTCCTTGCCGGTGGTTTTGGTTACGGACTTTACCTATTGAGTAATGATCCTGAGCCGCCTGCACCAACGCCTGTGGCAACCAAACCAAAACCTAAGCCAAAACCAGCGAAAGTGATTCCGCCGCCTCCTGAAGAGAAGTGGGACTACGTTGAAACGCTGCCAAGCCGCGAGATTGAAGTAAAAGCCAAAGAGCAACAGATCTCTAAGATCCCTTACATCATGCAGTGTGGCGCTTACAAAACCTCGTCGCAGGCAGAAGCACGTAAGTTGGATATTGCCTTCCAAGGTATCTCAAGTGAGATCCGCAAGAAAGATGGCAGTAGCTGGTACCGTGTGGTTTTAGGGCCATACAAGTTGAAGCGTGACGCAGAACGCGATCGCCATAAGCTGCAACGAGCGAAAATTGAACCTTGCGCTATTTGGAAAGACGGGTCTTAATCAACTCAATATATAATAGGGGGAAGAGGATTCCCCCTATTGCTGTTTGAAAGCGTTCAATAGTTCATCGCACAAGCAATACCAGTATGTTAATCAAAAGAGTGCGTTTTAACGAAACTGAGGTACTTGTTCGTAGTACTCAAGCCCAAAGTCAGTCAGGTAGACCTGCTCCTTATTTATCTCGATGTAACCAAAAAAATCCAAGTGCGCTAAAACGTTAGGAAATGGACGTTTAAGAAAAACGTTGACCGAGTTTTTTAGATGTTCTGTTGAACACTCGCCCGCCTCCTGATACATCAGATGATGCAGTATAGACAGCTCATCCAGATCCATATCTCTATTAAAAAAACTGATATTGTCACTATTCATCACACTACTCCTTATGCAGTGAATACCACTGATTAGTGAACATCATTCCTTATAAATCAAACAAAAAGTGTTAACCATTTCACGTTAGAAATTTGTTTTATCTTTTTTTATATTTATCACAAACTATTAACCCACCAACCCTTGCCACACATAGGCTCAACAGGTAATGGATGTTTGAAACAACTGGTAACATTTAGTTTTTTTGATATGACATACCATTAAAAGTGGCACTTGAATTCATGATAGTGGAGCCACATATAAGTAGTAACCATAAATAATAATCAAAAGAGGTCGACTCGTGACTACCATTGTATCTGTACGTCGTAATAATAAAGTCGTCATCGCGGGTGATGGACAAGTATCTCTGGGCAATACAGTAATGAAGGGCAACGCCCGTAAAGTACGTCGCCTATACAACAACAAAGTACTGGCCGGTTTTGCTGGCGGTACGGCTGATGCTTTCACGCTATTCGAAAAATTTGAAAGCAAGCTGCAAATGCACCAAGGCCATCTCACCAAAGCGGCAGTTGAGCTAGCGAAGGATTGGCGTAGCGACCGTGCTCTACGTAAGTTAGAAGCACTGTTAGCAGTAGCGGATGAGACCGCTTCACTGATCATCACAGGTAACGGTGACGTAGTTCAACCTGAGAACGACCTGATTGCGATCGGTTCGGGCGGAAACTTCGCTCAAGCAGCCGCTACTGCACTATTAGAAAATACTGATTTAGATGCGCGTGAAATCGCAGAAAAGTCGCTGAACATTGCAGGCGACATCTGTGTCTTCACCAACCATCACCACACTATTGAAGAACTAGAAAGCACCGTTGAGCTGCCAAAGCCAGAGTAACGACCGCTTCCATCAATAACGTTGTATTCAACAGTGATTAAAGAATTAAGGAAAAACCATGTCTGAGATGACTCCTCGCGAAATTGTTCACGAACTCAATCGCCACATTATCGGCCAAGACAACGCTAAGCGCTCAGTGGCTATCGCTCTTCGTAACCGCTGGCGCCGTATGCAGCTTGAAGAAAGCCTACGTGTTGAAGTATCGCCAAAAAACATCCTGATGATTGGCCCAACGGGTGTAGGTAAAACTGAAATCGCTCGCCGCCTAGCGAAATTAGCAAACGCGCCTTTCATCAAGGTAGAAGCGACTAAGTTCACCGAAGTGGGTTACGTTGGTAAAGAAGTTGAAACCATCATCCGTGATCTAACGGACGTTGCGATCAAGATGACGCACCAACAAGCGATGGAAAAAGTACAATACCGCGCTGAAGAACAAGCTGAAGAACGCATTCTTGATGCCCTTCTACCACCAGCGCGTGATGCTTGGGGTCAGAACGAGCAATCAACTGAAGACACAACCTCTTCAAACACTCGTCAGATTTTCCGCAAGAAACTGCGTGAAGGTAAGCTAGATGACAAAGAGATTGAAGTTGATGTAGCCGCACCGCAAATGGGCGTTGAAATCATGTCACCTCCAGGCATGGAAGAGATGACAAACCAGCTGCAAGGCATGTTCCAAAACCTAGCGGGCGACACCAAGAAAAAGCGTAAGATGAAAATCAAAGACGCATTCAAAGCACTGACGGAAGAAGAAGCTGCGAAGCTTGTGAACCAAGAAGAGCTGAAAGAGAACGCGATCTTCAACGCTGAAAACAACGGCATCGTATTCATCGATGAGATCGACAAAATCTGTAAGCGTGGCGACAGTTCAGGCCCAGATGTATCTCGCGAAGGTGTTCAGCGTGACCTACTGCCTCTTATCGAAGGCAGCACAGTATCAACCAAGCACGGTATGGTTAAAACTGACCACATCTTGTTTATCACATCAGGCGCATTCCAAGTGGCTAAGCCATCTGACCTGATCCCTGAGCTACAAGGTCGTCTACCAATCCGCGTAGAACTTGAAGCACTATCAGCACATGACTTCAAACGCATCCTAACTGAGCCAAAAGCATCTCTAACAGAGCAATACATTGCCCTAATGAAAACAGAAGATGTCAACATTGAGTTCACTGAAGATGGCATCAACCAGATTGCGGACGCAGCATGGCGCGTAAACGAAACCACTGAGAACATCGGTGCGCGTCGTCTACACACAGTGATGGAGCGTCTAATGGATGAGATTTCATTCGAAGCAACAGACAAAGCTGGCAGCAAGCTAGTGATTGATGAAGCTTACGTAACATCGAAACTTGGCGAATTCGTTGAAGACGAAGACCTAAGCCGCTTCATCCTGTAGCACACCAAACTCTAACTTATTGCTCTATCTCAAAGAAATAGCAGCTAATAAGCGAATTCAAGGCCCACTTTCGAGTGGGCTTTTTATTACCCGAAAAATGGGCGTATACTCAAATCACAGTATGAAACGAAGACTTACAAAGAATTAGACCTACGATGAAACAATCTCTACTGATCTGGCTTGATGCCGCACGACCAAAAACTCTGCCTCTCGCACTTGTCTCTATTCTTACAGGAAGTAGTTTAGCGTTCGCCGGTGGTCAGTTTTCTTTATCGATAGCCCTACTGGCATTTTTAACCGCCACCCTATTACAGATTTTATCGAACCTAGCCAATGACTATGGCGACGCCGTAAAAGGCACAGACAACGAAAATCGTCTGGGGCCAACACGTGCCATGCAATCTGGCGCGGTAACAGCGAAAACCATGAAGCAAGCGATCATCCTCAACATCGTGTTTACTATGGTCGCTGGGCTGATTCTTATTTTTCATGCCTTAACCTCGATTGAAAGTATCTTATCTTTCATTGCGTTAGGCATATTAGCCATTGTTGCTGCCATCGCTTATACCGTCGGTAATAAGCCTTATGGCTATATTGGCCTTGGCGACTTATCGGTATTTATCTTCTTCGGTTTATTAGGTGTTTCAGGGACTTACTTCTTGCACACTGGCCATGTTGAACCAAGCCTATTCCTTCCGGCATTGGGCTGTGGCTTGATGGCGGTTGCGGTACTCAATATCAACAACATGCGTGATATCGAAAACGACAGCGAATGTGGTAAGCGCACCATGGCGGTTCGCCTAGGACAACGCAAAGCCAAACACTATCATTTTGCTCTGCTTGGCCTCGCCCTTGCGTCTTTCGCTATCTACCTGCTTATTCAAGAAAAACCGGTCTGGATCAGCCTGCCGTTTTTGCTGAGCATTATTATTGTTTACAAGCATGGCAAAGCCGTTTGGGAAACCGAAAAGCCAGCGCAAATTGCACCAATGATGCCCGTGATTGTGAAATGCTCACTGGTCACTAACCTATTGTTTGCAGGGGTTGTCGTAGCTCAAACTCTATTGAGTTAAATGAGACTAATCATTGCAAAGGGATCAAGCGCCGATATACTCAAAGTAAGCTCATTGTTCAAAAGGTATACTAATGGAATACAACACTTCAGCACTGTGCGACATATATTTGGATCAAGTTGATGTCGTGGAGCCAATGTTCAGCAACTTCGGTGGACGTGCATCCTTCGCAGGACAGATCACGACATTAAAGTGTTTTGAAGACAACGCTTTGATTCGCTCTGTACTAGAGCAAGACGGTCTGGGGCGTGTGTTGTTAATCGATGGGGGCGGCTCACTACGTAAAGCGCTGATCGATGCTGAGATAGCCCTACTTGCCGAAGACAATGAGTGGGAAGGTATTGTGGTTTACGGCTGTGTGCGTGAAGTCGATGAGCTTGAAGACATGAACCTAGGTATTCAAGCCCTAGCCTCTATACCTGTCGGCGCAAGCCAAGGTGGAGTAGGTGAGATTGATGTACCGGTTAACTTTGGTAGCGTGACCTTCTTACCGGAAGATTACCTCTACGCAGACAACACCGGCATCATCCTTTCTGCAGAGCCTCTGGATGTAGAACTTGATCTGGATGTTGAAGAAGAAGAGGTCGAGTAACTCAGCTTTGAATAATAAAACAAAGCATAAGAGTACGAAGCATTAGAACACAAACAAAAACGCCCGCTACTGAGTAGCGGGCGTTTTTTTAAATCTGAAGAGTCGATTACTCTACTTCATCCATTTTACCAAGAAGGTTACGGATGCGATCTTGCCATGCTGAATGCTCTTCCTGCATTTGCTGAGTTTTTTGCTCTAGCTCGTGACGGCTTGCTTTAAGCTCACCAGCTTCTGTTGCTAGTGCTTGTTTCTCTTCTTTAAGCTCTTCCACTTCCATTTGAAGAAGTGCAATTGTATCTACTGCTGTTTGAATTTTTGCTTCTAGCTGCTCTAGTACTTCAAAAGACATTCTGGCCTACCTTTAAGTTATCCGTTTGATGGTGAAGGTTCACTCCACTTATTTCCCCATTCTACTCAGCAGAGCAAGGATAAACACTCAATATATTCGATATTTTGCGCCATTCGATGAAAAAAACAGCACTTTTTACCGAATATTGACGTGAACGATTACCGCCACAACGGCAAACCGATTATTTTGATGAATAATAACTGTTTTCCACTGCGAATTGATCGAGAGCAATCTCCAAAAAACAAAAAGGCAAACGTTTCCTTTTGGATATGGTAAAATTCGCCGCGAAATTTCTATTCCCCCTTTGAAAATTTTGGAGTCCGCATGAAACGCGATTTAGCAATGTCATTCTCTCGTGTCACAGAAGGTGCAGCACTAGCTGGTTACAAGTGGCTTGGCCGTGGCGATAAAAACGCTGCAGATGGCGCTGCTGTAGAAGTAATGCGTAGCCTATTAAACAAAACCGAAATTAGCGGTGAGATTGTTATCGGCGAAGGTGAAATCGATGATGCACCTATGCTATACATCGGCGAAAACGTAGGTGTGGGCGGCGACGCTGTCGACATCGCAGTTGACCCAATTGAAGGGACACGCATGACAGCAATGGGCCAATCAAATGCATTGGCTGTATTGGCTGCGGGCGAAAAAGGCAGCTTCCTTAAAGCGCCTGATATGTACATGGAAAAGTTGGTTGTTGGCCCTGGCGCTAAAGGCGTGATTGACCTAGAACTGCCACTAACAGAAAACCTAGAAAACATCGCTAAAGCACTAGGTAAAACACTTGATACTCTAGTCGTAACCACGCTTGCTAAGCCTCGTCATGATCAAGTCATCGCCGACATGCAAGCAATGGGCGTTCGTGTATTTGCTGTGCCAGACGGTGATGTTGCGGCTTCTATCTTAACCTGTATGCCAGACAGTGAAGTAGACGTCATGTACTGCATCGGCGGCGCACCTGAAGGTGTGGTCTCGGCGGCGGTAATTCGCGCACTCGACGGCGACATGCACGGTCGTCTTCTACCTCGCCACGAAGTGAAAGGCGACACAGAAGAGAACCGCAAACACGGTGAACTTGAACTTGAGCGCTGCGCAGAAATGGGCGTAACGGCGGGTATCGTATTGAAGATGGAAGACATGGCACGCAGCGACAACGTTGTATTCTCAGCAACAGGCATCACTAAGGGTGACTTGCTAGAAGGTATTTCTCGTCAAGGTAATATCGCAACCACAGAAACCCTGCTTATCCGTGGCCGCTGCCGTACAATTCGCCGCATCAAATCTATCCACTACCTAGAGCGTAAAGATCCAGAAGTAGTAGGTCATATCCTGTAAGCCTAAATTCGGTGAAACAGAATATTCCAAGGCTGATACCTAGTATCAGCCTTTTGTTTTATTAGCGCACCAGAATCTGACCATGGCAGCCAATAGAGTAAAACGCTATCTATAGAGTAAATTATCATCAATATAGTAAATGGTTTGCTTTATAAACACCTTGCCTCATAATAGTAAGGTTCATTAGGTAGGGATAGTATGAAAACAAGCGACAGAATCTTACAGACCATTAAGCGTCAAGGCGCGGTAACCGCGAAACAACTGTCAGAAGAATTTGGCATGACGACAATGGGGGCAAGGCAACATCTGCAAAGCCTGGAAGATGACGGTATTCTTGCGTTTCATGATGTGAAAGTGAAAGTGGGTCGCCCGACTCGCCACTGGTCCCTGACTCAACAAGGTCATAACCAATTTTCAGACCGACATGGTGAACTCACCATTCAAGTGATTGATGCTGTCGAGAATCTATTTGGTAAAGAAGGGCTGGCTAAGGTTGCTGCCGAGCGTGAACAACACACTCTTAAGCAGTATCAAACTGCGCTGTCTGGCTGTGATTCACTCATCAGCAAGCTTAAAAAACTCACCCAGCTTCGTGAAGACGAAGGCTACATGGCTGAGCTTCAAGAGCATGATGATCACTACATCTTGATTGAGAACCACTGCCCTATCTGTAAGGCTGCAACTCGCTGCCCTAGCCTGTGCCAATCTGAGCTCAACGTGTTTACTGAGTTACTAAAAGATGAGTGTCACGTGAGCCGTACAGAGCACATCATTGCTGGCGAACGACGCTGCACTTACACCTTAACACCCGCCCTTTGATTGCAAAGGTAATCGGCTAATACCGTCTCAATATTGAGAAAATACAAATAGATTAAAATTTGTACAGATTTCTTTCTTAAGCTTAGAGCATATGAAACACGCTTAATGCTAAGGAAGGAATGATGGCGCATCCACAACCCGCTCAAAAACTGCCACCCTTTGATGAACTTGTCCAACTCGCGAAAAGCGACCCGAAAGCATTCAATCAATTCAAACACGAGATGTGCGAACAGATGATTTGTTCGGCTTCAGACGTGATGCAAGACCGACTTCGTGCGCAGCAAAGTCACATCGACTTAGTGGTTAGCCGTTGTAAAAACCCACACCACGCCAATGTCGTACTCATGCAAGAGCTGCGCTGTCAGGTCTGTAAGTTCCAAGATGCACTCGAAGGGCGCTGCGGCTTTGAAGAATCTCTGCCTGAAAATGTCGTGCCTTTTAAGCCGAATACCGAACCTAAAATGTACTGAAATTAGCAAAGCACTAAAAAGAAAAAGGGAGCGTAATGCCCCCTTCTTATTGGTTCGCTGTTCAATATTCACATGGGTCTTCGCCGTAGTCATTACGGCCTTCTGTACCTTTCAACAAACCACACTCAATCAGAATCCAGAAACCACACACTAATGCCGCGACGGTTGCCGCCATATGAATTGGCGATACCGGCTCTGTCGTCGTTGCAACCATTGGCGAAGCTAAACGACCCAATACTAATGGCACATTCAATAGTAACCAGTAATTAGACTTATTGCGGTCGTGCCAGCGCTTAGCGGTTACCGCAAGGTCTGGGATCACAAGCATCAATAGGATGATTGGTAGCAGGATATAAGAGTAAGCAGGGAACAACACAGAGATACCTGAAGCAAAACCGGTAATCGCTATGTAGTAGAAAACATTCCAAATCCAGTAAGTCTTACGACCAATTCTCCCCTTGAAAGAGAGCAGTAATTCTTTCATCGACATCTTAAATACTCAAATTTATACGCCGCTAAAAGTCAGCAGCAATGGTTAGTTTATTACTTTTTGAAAGCAACTTTTATCCATATCACGAATATTCACCGTTAAGCTTCTTACATGACTCGCTTGTTCTTGCAGGATCTGCATTAACGATCGTGACAATTCTCGCTTTTGCTCTTCCGTTCGTCCCGAAAGTAACTCAAAGCTGATATGAATAAAGTCTACACTATCTTCCTCATCACCGACCAACCAATTATGGCAACGCAGTGAACGAGATTTCACTGATGGCACATCAAACAAGCCACATGTGAGAGCGACTTGGTGGAGATCTTCCAGTAAGCCTTGGATATTTACTCGCTCATCCACTGAATTGGAGTACTCTAGAACTAGATTCGGCATTGTTACTTCCTGTTGTTAACGCAATCGTTTGTCCCTTAATAACAACTAACGATGAAAAATCCGAGAAGTTAGCTATTATTCTGTCTGCCGGATCACTGATATATGCTCAAAATCTACTCTGACCATTGAGTAAGATCCAAGAAAGTCATGACCACAGTCATGA
Source organism: Vibrio sp. 10N.286.49.E11 (assembly GCF_041469505.1). Lineage (NCBI taxonomy): Bacteria > Pseudomonadati > Pseudomonadota > Gammaproteobacteria > Vibrionales > Vibrionaceae > Vibrio > Vibrio sp. 10N.286.49.E11. The sequence goes on along the minus strand of NZ_JBFRKQ010000078.1, from coordinate 1,097 downwards.
TCTGTTGATATTAATCTGTTATATTATTTCGTAATAAAGTTTACTTTTTTACATTCGATTTATTTAAATACTTTGGAGATATTCCTATGCGTCATCCTGTAGTTATGGGTAACTGGAAACTAAACGGCAGCAAAGAAATGGTTGTTGATCTACTAAACGGTCTTAACGCTGAACTTGAAGGCGTAACAGGCGTAGACGTAGCAGTTGCTCCACCAGCACTTTTCGTTGATCTAGCAGAGCGTACGCTTACTGAAGCGGGCAGCGCGATCATCCTAGGTGCTCAAAACTCTGACCTAAACAACAGCGGTGCATTCACTGGCGACATGTCTCCAGCAATGCTTAAAGAGTTCGGCGCATCTCACATCATCATCGGTCACTCTGAGCGTCGTGAATACCACAACGAATCAGATGAGTTCGTAGCTAAGAAATTCGCATTCCTAAAAGAGAACGGCCTAACTCCAGTTCTTTGTATCGGTGAATCTGAAGCACAAAACGAAGCAGGCGAAACTGTTGCAGTATGTGCTCGTCAACTTGACGCTGTTATCAACACTCAAGGTGTTGAAGCTCTTGAAGGCGCTATCATCGCTTACGAACCAATCTGGGCTATCGGTACTGGTAAAGCAGCTACAGCGGAAGATGCACAACGCATCCACGCTCAAGTCCGTGCACACATCGCAGAGAAATCTGAAGAAGTTGCTAAGAAAGTTGTTATCCAATACGGCGGTTCTGTTAAGCCAGAAAACGCAGCAGCTTACTTCGCACAACCAGACATCGACGGTGCTCTAGTTGGCGGCGCAGCTCTAGACGCGAAAAGCTTCGCAGCTATCGCTAAAGCAGCAGCTGAAGCAAAAGCTTAATTTAAACTTCACCGTTTAAATTAAATGAAAGGTCAACTTAGGTTGGCCTTTTTTGATCTCGCTCGAAAACCGCCACTCCCAACCTCTTTTTTGCACTGAGCTCTTTGTAACTTAATAACATTCCGGTTTATTAGACTGCGCTATGAAGATTTATACACAAGCTCATCTAAACACATTTCGAAAACAGCTCCGAAACAACATGCCTCAACCAGAACGCAAGCGGTGTTTTTCAAGGTAGTT
>NZ_JBFRKQ010000077.1:0-47993 GCF_041469505.1 Vibrio sp. 10N.286.49.E11 | reverse complement strand
TTGCCATTCTAGGTTGGTGCGTCGTTTTGCCATTTCAACTCTCCTTTGGGTTGGAGAGATGATCTTATTCTTCGTGCTGAAAGATTAGAATGCGGTGTTCATGACACGCTTACCTTCTTAGGTGGTCTTTGAAGTATTGCGCATTCAAGGTTTCACCGGTTGCGCCTTTCACCAAATCATCAGTAGTAAGCAGGCTGCCTTTGCTCCAAATGTTCGATTCTAACCAATTGAAGATAGGGGATAGGTCACCGCTTTCAATCACTGAGTTCACATCCACTGTTTTCTTCATTGAAGCCATGAACTGAGCCGCGTACATCGCACCTAATGATCTGCTCCAGTTAGACTGGACACCGCATTAAGCGACATATTGTTTTTCAAAGTTAACTGGGCTTAGATACCCAAGAGCACTGTGCCTTCTTGTTCGATTATAATCAACTTCGATATATTCAAAAAGTGCTTGGCGCATCTCTTCTCGCGTCATTATCGGCTCGTATTGGACGGCTTCTACTTTCATTGAATGGAAAAAGCTTTCAACACAGGCGTTATCCCAGCAATTTCCCTTCCTACTCATACTTTGTTTTAAATTATGGGCTGAGATTAAGTATCTGTAGTCTTTTGAACAATATTGACTACCTCTATCACTATGGATAATCACCCCTTCGGGCATGCCTCTACGGAACAATGCCATTGATAGCGCATCACAGACCAGAGTCGCGGTCATTCTGGTGCTCATTGACCAACCAACGACTTGCCGTGAGTACAAGTCGATAACAACCGCTAAATACATCCAACCTTCGCTTGTCGCTAGATAGGTAATATCTCCAGCCCATTTTTGGTTCGGTGCTGTTGCATTAAAATCTTGCTCAAGCAAGTTCGGGGCAACAGGAAGCCTATGCTTGCTGTCTGTCGTACATTTGAACTTACGGGCGGCCTGATCTGCACCAGTGATACTGGACACTCGACTAAGCGAGTTGCCCTACTTCTGTTAATTCATGACTTACTAAATTAGATAAAACGCAACTCGGAAATGTCCAGAACCTTCACAGATGGCACTTCGTAACTCAGAAGTGCCCCTTTTCTAGTTAGAACCAAAGCTACCCTTCAGCCATAATTGTGACTTTTGACTTACAATACTTGTACTATGCTTTTTTCAGCTTGGTTCTACTTACACAGCAAGCTCTGCAAGTAGAAACCTTCAATGTAGTTGGGCGTTTTATCTACAGATAACGACTTCTCAAATGGTCTTTGAAGTATTGCGCATTCAAGGTTTCGCCCGTTGCACCTTTCACCAAGTCATCAGTGGTCAGCAGGCTGCCTTTGCTCCAAATGTTTGATTCTAACCAAGTGAAGATAGGGGATAGGTCACCGCTTTCAATCACAGAGTTTATATCTACCGTTTTCTTCATTGAAGCCATGAACTGCGCCGCGTACATCGCACCTAATGTGTACGATGGGAAGTAACCAAATGCGCCGTCTGTCCAGTGGATGTCTTGCATACAGCCGTTAGTGAAGTTGCCTTGAGTGCTTAAACCAAGGTAAGACTGCATCTTGGTATTCCATAACTCTGGCACGTCAGTGTGTTTGATCTTGCCGTTGATCAAGTCACGCTCAATCTCGTAACGCAGGATAACGTGTGCAGGGTAGGTCAGTTCATCGGCATCAACACGGATGAAGTCTTTCTTCACGCGCGTGTAGATCTTCTGGAAGTTTTCTTTCTCAAATTCTGAGCCTGAGAATTGCTGACCAGCCAAGTTCGCTAAGTGTCCAATGAACGGGTCGCTGCGGCCGACTTGCATCTCGAAGAATAAAGATTGAGATTCATGAATGCCCATAGAACGAGCTTCCCCCGCTGGTTGTCCTGCTAGGTGTTTTGGTAAGCCTTGTTCGTAACGTGCGTGGCCTGTTTCATGCACAATACCCATTAAGCTTTGAACGAATTCCGCTTCGTCATAGCGTGTTGTGATACGCACGTCTGAAGGGACGCCGCCACAGAATGGGTGAACACTTTCATCCAATCGGCCGTGTTCAAAATCGAACTGAAGCAGCTTCATGACTTCTAAACCCAGTGCTTTCTGTTTCTCGGTCGAATAGATACCTGATGGTGCGTTAAATTGCTCGCTCGATTGTTTTTCGATCACTTCATCAATTAAACCTGGAAGCCAAGTTTTAACGTCTGCAAATAGGGTATCAAGTGAAGTAGAGCTGGTGCCCGGTTCATAAATATCCAGCATCGCATCATAAGGCGTTAGATTGGCTGCGTCTGCGCGAATCTGCGCTTCTTCACGAGAAAGCTCAACCACTTCACGCCAGTTCTTTTCGAATCCAACCCAGTCGTTGTTACCGCGTTGGCTACGCCACGCATGTTCACATTTTGAACCCGATAGAGATTTCGCTTCAACCAGTTTTTCTGGAAGCAGGTTTGCTTGTTGCCACTGGCGTTTTATTTCACGAAGTGACGATTGTTGCTCAGTGTTCAGCGCTTCATTTTCAGCGTCTGCAATCCAATCGCCAAGCTGTGGTTGAGTCATTAAGCCGTGAATATGAACAGAAAGCTCGGCCATCGCTTCACTACGAGCTTGGTTACCACCTGCTGGCATCATTGAAGCTTGGTCCCAACCACAAATAGAAGCTAGGTGTTGAAAGCGTGAACATTTTTGAGAGTGTTCGACTAGTTTTTTGAATGCGCTCATTTGACTACTCTTAATTTGGTTTCTTTAAATGATCCTTAGGGCTGCGTCAGCGTTAAGGTTCATCTCGTGTACTTTGATTATGGCTTTGCTTTTTAATGACGCCGACCTTCGCAGTCGAAGATATAGCGAGAAAAGCATGAGGCGGTACGATGCCTTGAATTTACTATTTCTTAACAAATCAAACTGTTCTATTGTGCACAAAATCAGTGAGTTGTATAGCTGGTGGTAATTGTTGCTTGCGAATTGTTCAGATACACGGTATTGATGATAGATCGCTGAACAAAAATGACAATGATATGGATATTTTGAACTTTGAGGCATTTCTAATTGCCATCACTATTTTAACGCTAACGCCGGGCTTAGATACGGCTTTGGTGATTCGCAATACTAGCCGCTCTGGCTTAGCTGACGGTTGTATGACGAGCTTTGGTATTTGTAGCGGCTTGTATGTACACGCGTTTTTCTCTGCTGTGGGTATATCTGCAATCCTCGCCCAATCCGCTGAACTCTTTCAAGCCGTTAAGATGGTAGGTGCGGTTTACCTCATCTGGCTTGGCTTAAGCAGTTTGCGAGCGTTGATGAAAAACGGTGGCGGTTTGAAGGTCGGAGAACAAGCTCAGCAGGCTTACAGTGCAAAGCGTTCTTTGCGTGAAGGCTTTCTGTCTAACGTTCTTAACCCAAAAACAGCAGTTTTCTATCTGGCCTTTTTACCTCAATTTGTAAACCCTGAAGGTTCGCCTTTATTGCAATCTATGTTGATGGCTTCGGTACACTTTATGATTGCGATGGTATGGCAATGTGGTTTGGCTGGCGCGCTTAACTCGGCTAAAAATTTGCTCAAAAACGCGAGTTTTATGAAGTGGATGGAAGGCGTGACGGGCATGGTGCTGGTTGGGCTGGGTGTTAAGCTTCTGATGGAAGAGCCTGTGTAGTTCACCGTTTTCAGTTGAACATGAATATATGAAAGCCCACGATGTGTCGTGGGCTTTGTGCTTTATTACTGGTAGATCTTTGTACCGATCTTATTCTACAGCGCAGTTATTCAACGACGCTAATGTTCATCTCAGCACCTTCGAAACCTAAGTCACTCAACTCATCGGCGTTAAAGTTGGTGGTAACTTCGATGTCGCCAATGCGCTCAGTAGATTCGTTGACGGAATCAGTACTTCTTTTGCTGCGTAGATTGTTAGTAATTGGTGTTGCTTGTCCAATTTCGATAGTACCTGCAAATTGAGATTCAGCGTAGAAATCTCCAGACACGTAAGAGTGGAAGGGGCGTAAGCTTCCGCCAGTCGCGTATTGCATGCTTGATAAGCCAGCTTCTTTAATCGCCCAGCCCCAATCCCACCATTTAGTTTCACCTGGGATGTAACGGTGATCCCATTGGTAGCGAATGTCGGCAGATTCACTGCTGCCACGGCCCATGGTGAAGGTATGAGCCTTGTACGGGCGGTTATCTGGATGAGAGTGCCACGCGTTGCCACCCCAACGAAGGAAGCCGTTGAATTCAACATCGTAGCTAATATCGGCGTTGAATCGGTACGGGTAAGAGATGCTTGAACGATACAGCTCAACTCGAATCGGTAGCTCCGAATTCGCAGGAACCATAGGACGAGCTTGAAGTGTTACTTGTTCGCTAGTGGAGTTGCCATTTGTTTCAGCGAAGCTTTGATTAGCCTCGAACTTAACGGTGAGCTTAGTTTCGCCAACCAAAGGCCACTTGAAGGTGCTCTCTGTTTGAACGCTCTGTGAGAATCCGTAGCTGTTCGTTTTCGACCAGTTTGTTGATTCGTCTACTTTTAAGTCTACCACCACTTGTTGCGCGATGTTGCTGTTGTTTCTTGCCGTCGCGTAAACCGTTTTCACTAGTTCACGATCCGACTCGACAACATCACCATGCCAAAAGTTGTCGTCGTTAACGGTGTAGGCAAAATTGTCGACGGTGATTTTGGTTTTTTCATCACAGCGATAGCCGCTACAAGAGCCATTGTTATTTCCTTGTATTACCCAACTGTTGCCAGAGCGCTTTATCGTCATGTCTTCGCCCACGTACTGACTGTTATTACCGCCAACCCAAGCGTAACCTAGGTTGTGGGCTAAGTAGCTTAATGGGCGTACAAAGTCGTTACGGTTGTTCACTAATTCATACTGAACATCGATTTCGCTGCCTTCCTGAACCGATTTGGCGGAATAGTTGGGGATTTCAGATTGGTCGTTGTTTGGGTAACAGAACGTTGACCCACTGCTTGATTGCTTAATTTCGCCATGATAACCCGGCCCCATGATTACCCAGTTTCCTTTTAACCCGGTGATCTGCCAAGTGCCCATGCGAGCGACCAAAGTACTCTTCTGCTCTTCTGCTTCATAACGGTCTATAGGACGATAACCAGAGCGACAGACATCTTCACCAAGTTGGTCAAACACTATTTGGTCTGGGTAAATCTTCGCATTTACACCGGTTGATAGAACAGACAACACTGCGGTTGCTAAGAGACTTCTGTTTACTGTGATCATTAACAATTCCCTCATTTGTAATTTTTCTATTTTGATAATGTTTTGTGTGCCGTGCAGTTAACAAGACAAGTTCACTTTTTCATGTTGATAAATAGATAGATACTGAAAAGGGTTGAATTAAATTACCCAGTTAATTCAATGGCTTGTATTGTCATTAGTGTTTTTACGGTGAAAGAGTATGCAACTGAACGTAAATTGTTTGATGGGGCTCAAACCGTTTTTAGAAAAATGAAGGCCCATTATTCGGGCTTAGACGTCAAAATTATTTGACGTTATTTTTGGCGTTTGTAAAAATGGTTAATTAGAAGAACAGGTATAACCATTCACAATACTCGTAGTTTTAAGGTGGGCAGGTAGTGAGTGACAAAGAGTAAAAATCTAACTTGAATATTTTGCTTTGCTATCGGTTTTAAAATGCAAACACTTAAAGTAAGGAAGACTGTAATAATTGTATTACTGATAAAATAATGAAAATAACCATCCGTTTTTTATGTGTAATATCGGAAAAGCTTGCTACTTGATAATAGGGCACTTTTGGCTAGTGGTTAAACTATCTCTAATTATCGTTTGGCCAGAAGTTGCGTTCGGCCTGTATTACACGTTTTAATGATGGCAAATAAATCATTCGAACTTAAGATATCAATCTTTACCGTTAATGGGTCATTGTTGATTAACAGGTAAGGCGCCAATCGGCTGTCATTCATTGTTTTATTTATTTTTTGCACAGAGACTAAGTCAATGGTGCCAGAAATAGAAAAGAAAAGTGATTGAGAAGGACGGGCTGTTCCTCTGAATCGCAGAACAAGTGGGTCGGGCATGTTGTCGTCTTGAACGGACATCAGGTGCAGCACCTTGTTGTTACTTATTTTCGTTAATCCGTCGGTACGTAATACATTGTCATTCACTATCAGGTCCACCACGCTATGTTGGTAGCGATGCTCTTCTTTTGGTTGGGGCGAAGGGATACTCCATATGCCAACCAATAAAACGAATGCAGAAATGAGCGCAACGATTGGCATCATAATTGACCTCTTTCTAGGAATAGGGCCAGTTCGGTACTGGCTTGATCTAGTTGGGTTGGCGTGTAAAAGATGTTGACGGACTGGCGTGTGGCTTTGTTCAGAATAGAGAGCTCAGAATATTCCGCTTCTTCGCTAATGTACGCCACGCAATCACATTGATACTGATAGAGAATGCTTTCTAGCTCTGGCGTCATCGCCATTTCAGGGGCTTGGAAAACTTGTATTTGACCTATCCATTGCTCGCTGAGTCGGTTAACGGGGTTGATATCGCTGAGGTTTCTCTCATTAACCTTAGCAAAAGCCAATAACGCTGATGCCAACAGTAAGCAGCCAGCGGTGAAGTAGCACAACTTGTTTCGGTTTTCAGCAGTGGGAAAGTAAGCCGACGAACTTTGTTTAGGGTTAGGCTTAGGTTCGACTGCAACAGCTGCACCGATAGCAATACCGTTATTGCCGACGGGTATCAGGTTGCTCGCATCAGCAAGGGGAGTTGTGGCTGCATTATTGATGGGGGAGTCGATTACCACGCACTCATCGATAAGGCGATAGCCCACCTTAGGAACGGTGACGATTGGGGTTTCTTTGATGCCTAATCTAACGAACCCTTGGCGCAGTAAACTTATACTTTTCGCTAGTGACGTATCCCCTATGAACTCGTTTCCCCAAGCGAAGCTAATAATATCTTGTTTGTTAACAATATCGGGTGAGTTTTTATGTAATAACTCCAGGACCCGAGTTTCACGGTATCCTACTTTAATAGAACGTTCATCGTTATAAATACGGTTTTTAATCGGGTCGAATCTGATCATATAGCCAACGTTTTATTTTTATTATAATTCTCTCTACAATGTAGATGACTATAAACTGACTAATATATGAATTAAAGTCACATGTTTTATTCTTCTGGTTTTTTGTGTCGTTGAAACGAAAAGAAATTTAATATGTTTGTTACAAAACGCCTGACACCTACGCACAATCTGTTAAATATAAGTAATATCTAATTAAGTGTTGGTTTTATTAGTGTTCTTTTTAGTAGTCTTCTATCTTCTTTATTAAATCGCATAGTGGTCGATTTAATATTCTTGTTATTTATAAGGGCATATGTGCTGCATAATAATTTAAGACGTTTCGCTATGTGATGAAAATAAAAAAGCCCGCAGTTGAATGCGGGCTTGGTATTCAATCACTTCAGTTTACGCTTTAACTGCTTCACAATCATTTGAAGACGTCAACGGTTTGAAGAATAGCTTGGTTTCTTCGATAACAACGTGGCGCAGCAAGATAAGCCCGATTAGGTTCGGAATTGCCATTAGGCCGTTCACGATATCAGCCATTATCCAGATCATGTCGAGCTTTAAGAATGCACCAGAAGCCACCAACGCAATGAAGATGATCTTGTAAGGCAATACAGCTTTGGTACCTAGCAAGAACACAACACAGCGCTCACCGTAGTAGTTCCAACCTAAAATTGTTGTAAACGCAAAGAAGATTAAGCCAACAGAAACCAACATAGGGCCAAGGGTATCTGCATTCAGACCAACAGCGAATGCGTGAGTGGTCATCGCAGCGCCTGAAAGATCAGTCTGCCAAGCACCCGTTAAGATAAGCGCCAAACCTGTCATCGTACAGATGATGATGGTGTCGAAGAAGGTACCTGTCATAGAGACAAGTCCTTGTTTCACACATGAGTCTGTTTTAGCCGCTGCTGCAGCCATTGGTGCGCTACCTAGGCCAGATTCGTTCGAGAACACACCACGAGCGATACCTGATTGGATAGCAAGCATGATGCTCGCGCCAAAGAAACCACCGGTTGCTGCTGTGTTGGTAAACGCAGAAGTCACAACAAGGGTAATGGCATTCAGTAGTTGGTCGGCATTTGAAATCAGAACGCTTAAACACGCGACGACGTACATAACCGCCATAGTAGGAACAACTTTCCCTGCCACTTTAGCGATAGATTGGATACCACCAAGGGTAACCACTGCCACTAATATCGTAAGAACGACAGCAGACATCTCACGCGAAGCGCCAAATGAGATTTGAGTTGCGTCCAAGATAGCGTTGACTTGTGGGAAGGTACCGATACCGAAGCAAGCAACGCCGAGCGCGAAGACAGCGAACATTACCGCTAAGATTCGTGAGCCGACACCGTATTGCAGGTAGTACATTGGGCCGCCAACCATTTCGCCATTGCTATCGGTTCTGCGGTATTTAACGGCGAGTAGACATTCTGCGTACTTGGTCGCCATACCAAATACAGCGGCAAGCCACATCCAGAATAGGGCACCAGGGCCACCAATCTTGATTGCGGTCGCTACACCAACGATGTTACCTGTACCAATGGTTGCTGAAAGTGCAGTACACAAAGCCGCGAAACTCGATACGTCACCCGTACCAGATTTGTCTTTGCTGAACACCATTTTCAGTGCAGTTGGGAGGTGTCTAAACTGGAGTAAGCCTAAGCGAAAAGTAAAGTAGATCCCCGTTCCCACTAGCAGAAGAAGCAGCGGTGGTCCCCAAACGAATTGGTTGATGGTTTGAAGTGTAGCTTGTAGATGGTTCATAGTTTCCCCTTAATAAATTAAAAATTTAAGGAGAAGAGGGAAGGCAGTGCAGATCACAGGGATCGATAGCACTACTTAATACATACGGATTTCTAGATAGAATTCTTTTGTTAATTAAGGCTGTTGCTTTCCACTCCTCTGTCCTTTTGCCTGAGAGTTTCACTTAGCGAATCACTTATAGATAAGTAACGGGCACTAAGCTTGCTCCTTCGGCGACCGATCTAACGGTTCTCTCCAGAGGTTCCTCCAACGACAGTCCTCACTTTTCTGGATTTCTCCAGCATAAAGCACCTGAAAGATTTACTTCTTCGGCGGGTCAATCTAACTAAATGTTATTGTTTAGTTAAAAACCACTCTCCTGCAGTCTTCATTGGAACAATTACCTAAATAATTAGGTAATCTGTAGGCGTATCCTAGATCATATAAAATGTGATGTCAGCTACAAAATATCTGTTTGCACAAATGTTGTTCAACTAAATGATCAAACAACGAGTCTCTGACGTAACTTGCTTATTTAAATGGTATAAAATAGAGAAACAAGGAGGAGTTATGACTCGACTAATAGCGATTGTTTTTTTATTGGCTTTGGCATTTGTACTATTTCGTTACCGGACAAACGAAAAACTGCAAAAATGGGTAGTGATAGTTATCGTTAGCAGTTTCCTTTTGTATACTGCCAGCTTGATGATTTCGGAGTTAACTCGTTAAGCCTGCCTGTAAACAGGTGGGATGAATGTGTTAGTAAAGCTTAAGTGCTTCTGGCTTGAGCGATAGGTTTAACTGAGCCTTCACAATCAGTATTGGCATTCGTGTCAGTGACCGCGTAACGTTAAATAAATTTTTGGGAGTACCCGCTAGTGAACCAGCAATCTGGACAAAGCGAACAAGATGAAGTGGTTGTTATAGAAGAACGCGATAAGCGCAGTCAGCTCTATATCGGCATTGCTGCGGTTATAGGTTTAGCACTGGGTGGCTTAATTGGTTCTACAGTTACGGCTTCTAAGTGGGAGTCCACTTATCAGGTACTCGAAACTCGTTATCAAGAACTGCATGACAGCAGAGCACAGTTGATGACATCCGTTGAAACTAAAGTGGCAAAAGTTGATACCGAAATCGATGCGAAAGTAGAAGCCGCTCTAGTGAAACAAACGGAAGAGCATCAAAAAGAGCTCCAGGAATTAGCGAAGCAGTCTTCGGTTTTAGAGAAGGCGAACTACTCGTTAGAGCAACAGCTAAATGAACAGAAGCAAACGTTAGAGCAAACTCAGCAAGACAACCAGAAACTTAATCGTCAGGCTGACATGCAATCGACTTTGTTTGAGCGTGCGCGTGAAGTTTTCCGAAAAGAATTACAGATTTCTCAAGAACTTGAAAAACTTGAGAAAGAAAGAGATCAACTCGAGCAGAATCTTGGTTCTCTTAAGAAAGCGTGTGATGTTTACTTAGATGGCACATCATGGGATGCGAAATCTGACGCGTGTGAGAAGCAAGATAACGCTAACTCTCGACTGAGTGATATAAGACAAATGATTGAAGTCCACACCATGGACCTCAAACAGATCAAAACTCTCACTGAAGAGATGGGTCTATAAGCCGAAGGCTTTACCAACCTAACGTTAGTTTTTCACTAAATATTGAAACGCCCACATCACACACGTGATGTGGGCGTTTTGCGTTTGTCGAGAGCATAGATCCGGTGCTTTCTCATTATTGATTATTTGCGTGTTTTCATTGTTTGCTTAGATATTTGTGAATAGTTACGTATATCCACAATGATATGTTACTTGTTGTCTATTAAATGACTTTGCATACATATTTTCAGCTCAGAGTCGCTGCATAATAGTGTTGTTCAGGATGAACACGCAGTCGATTGCTAGCTCGCATTTGGCTGCTTTGACGACAAGGGATGGAGTGATGCCAGAGTATCTTTGTGAGAACTGCACCATAGCTTATTGTTTCGATGATTGTCGCTCGCCATTAGCGCAAAAAGAGATGATCAAAGTAGAAGAGTTGGTTCGTCGTGTCGATGTTGAACACGATGATGAACAGAGTGAAAAGGGTGAAAAGAGTGAGCAGGGCATTGAAGGTAGTTATTCGCCTAATCGTTCAGACATAAAAAATCCCCACAAGCCAAGCTGGTAGGGATTTTGGATAAGTTGCAGTCCTGTTCTCGCTTTCTCAAGCAAAGGGTCTTACAAAAATTTTTAGAACAGTTTCGTTTTTAGAGCTGTGTCGTTTCTTAGAATGCAGTTAGCTACTAGAGCAAAACCTCATTCCACTAAACGTTATTTCTCATACGTTTTGATTTCGCCTGATTTCACACGAGCAACAAACGATTGCAGTTCTTTCTTCACAACTGGCATCAAGAAGTACAGACCAAGAATGTTGAAGATAGACATCGCAAAGATAGCCGCATCAGAGAAGTCGATTACCGCACCAAATTGAATCGTGGCACCAATAACAACAAACACACAGAACATCACTTTGAAAATCAGCTCCGTTGTTTTGCCTTCACCAAATAGGTAAGTCCAAGCTTTAAGACCGTAGTACGACCAAGAGATCATGGTAGAAAACGCAAACATGATTACTGCGAGAGCGAGTGTGTATTTGAACACTTCTGCCGTTTCAGTAAACGATGCAGCAGTCAGCGTTACACCCGTTAAACCAGAGCCATCGAATGGACCTACGTTTAAACCAGCGATAGTGATAACCAATGCGGTCATTGTACAAATGATTACCGTATCAACGAACGGTTCTAATAGTGATACTAGACCTTCGGTGATTGGTTCTTTTGTTTTAACCGCTGAGTGAGCGATAGCTGCTGAACCTACACCTGCTTCGTTCGAGAATGTTGCACGTTTCAAGCCTTGAATTAGCGCACCAATAAATCCACCAACAACACCTTCACCAGTAAATGCACCTGTAAAGATTGCGCTGAACGCAGGGCCAACTTGATCAAGGTTAGAACCGATAACAATCAGAGCCATACCGATATACAGAGCAGCCATCCAAGGAACAACTTTTTCTGTTACCGATGCGATAGAAGGCATACCACCAACAATCACAGAGAAAACTAAAGAGGCAAGTACAAGGCCAGTGATCACACCGTATTCACTTGGTACATCAAATGCGTAAGTTAACATGGCGTGTGCTTGGTTAGCTTGGAACATGTTACCGCCGCCTAATGCGCCTAAAATACACATTAATGCGAAACCAATAGCGAGCACTTTACCTAGTCCGCCTAAACCTCTTTCACCCAGACCTTGGCTTAGGTAGTACATTGGACCACCCGAAACAACACCTGAAGGTAGGATAGTTCGGTATTTCACACCTAAGGTACACTCACAGAACTTAGAAGCCATACCCAGAAGGCCACACAAGATCATCCAGAATGTCGCGCCAGGGCCACCAATCGCAAGTGCAGCACCCACACCGGCAATGTTACCAAGCCCGACGGTTCCAGAAAGGGCAGTAGCTAAAGCTTGAAAATGGGAAACTTCGCCGTCTTCTATTGAGTTAGGGTCTGTGTACTTGCCTCTAATGATATCTACAGCCATGCCGACTCGCTTAAATTGAACGAAGCCAAAGTAAACAGTAAAGATCAACGCAGCGAGTAATAACCAGCCAACAATAATAGGGAAGTTGGCTTCGCCAACCGGTACACTTTTAAATATGAGTCCAACGAACCATCCTGTGTAGTCGTTGAAAAACCCATCAACACTTTGACTTAAGTTGCTGATAGCTTGGTTAAATGATCCTTCTTCTGCAAATGCACTGGAACTAAACAATAATATAAACCCAAAAAATAATTCACGTATGTTTTTCATGGTTTTCCCTGTCTTTTTAATAAATTATGTTTGTTGCTGTTGTGTTTGTTTTCTATTTGATTTGTATATCTCAGTGGTTTATCTACTTCATTCGACGGCAACATAAACGGCTGTAGCTAGGTCGAAAAACGAAATAAATATAAGTACTGATCTTGCTTTGTATGGATATCTTTTTGGTATGTGCACCAATAAGACTATGGTATTCGGGCTACCAAGTCCTACTGATAATCCTATACATAAAAATAATGCCAACAAAGAAATTTTTACAATAAATTTACAATTGTTCGGGTTTTGTCATCATTTGGGAATAAGTCGGTGCTTTGTAGGCTGAGAAAAGTATATGCAGTAGTTGTTTTAGGGACGGGTGAAGGAGAATTCAGAGTGATGGGCTGTAGGGGCATAGGGGGGACATAGAGGGAACGTAGGAGAGTTCGAGTATTCGATATGTTTTGGCGGTGTTTAAACATTCGAAGGCTGAAGGTGTCTTTGGATCTGAGGATATTAAAAAAGCCCTTTATCAGAGCTTTTATGTTCTAGCGGAAAGCATGAGTACTTTCCGCTAGAACATAAAACTAAACGGCCCGATGACTATTGCTATTGCCAACTGTGCCTTTACTGGATTTGTGGTAGAGCTTAAGTGCCAATAATGAACCCCACAGCAAAACTTGTCCCCAGAGTAATGTCCATTGAGACGCCACTTCTTGCCAAGATGCACCCATCTGATTAAGTGCTAAGAAGCCTTGGATAGCCGGTGTGCTTGGGAATAGCTGTGATAACAGAACTAACCATTCAGGCATCATTTCAACCGGCCAGATAAAACCTGAAGAGAAGATCAGTGGCATTGAACTGATTAACACTACAACCGTGACTAGTTCTCTTCGTGGTACTAACTCACCAATAAAAATCCCGATCAAACAGCTGGCCAGTAAGAAGGGCAGAAGTAAGGTTAAGATCTGTGTTGTTGAGGCGAGCTGGTTTATCCCATACATCGAAAAGCTAGCGCCGAAGTAATACATCGACAACAGGTAATAAATGCCGACTAAGGTACAACAGCGGGCAAGCATCAGTTTCTCTGGAGAGGTTTTACTCCAGTAGCCAAACGTTGATTGAGCATTTTGGGTCGCGCCAACTAAACCAGAAGCCATGGCTAAAGTTTGTTGCAGGATCAAAACAAAGACGGCTGGAACCACGTAATCGATGTATCCCATGCGACTATTAAACGTTGGTTTCAGGTTCAAGCTGAATGCACTGTAGCCTTTGGCTGCCGATTCTAAAGGCACACCTTCGACTAACAAATGGCTGACCTTAACTTGCGCAGCTAACGTGCCACCAGCCTTGGCAAGCCCTTCAACAATGGTTCCGTAGACCAAAAAGTAAGAAGCATCACCAGCGTAAGAAAGTGTCGGGCTCTTACCGAGCAGCAAGTCTTTATAGAAATCTTCTGGAATGACAAGGAAGCCGCCAATCTCTTGGTTAAGCACGGCTTGTTTAGCATCGGCGATGGTGGAGTCTCGACGGACCAATTCGATTTGAGAGGTTGCATCGACCATTCGTTCTAATTGGTAGCTGCTTTGACTCTTATCCAAGTTCACAACCGAGGCTTTCAGTTGTTGAGGAACTTGGTTCGCGTAAGGCAATGGATACAAGAATGAATAGAAGACCACACCACCAAATACCGTAAGAAGCACGACAGGGTTACGCAGTACCTCTAAGAGTTCTTGTTTGAGCAGTTGAGTAAAGCTCATCGTTTTACTCCTTGTTGTGCTGATGCTTCTGGCTGTGTTGACGGCGTTGTTTTTGCAGATAAAGCTGCTTTTGCTGACATAGCTGCTTTTGTAGATGGATCTGATTGCGCAGTTAGAGTTGATTGCGCCAAGTGTTTCTTAATTAACAACATCACCACCAAAGCAGGAACCGCGTACCACAACATAGAAGAGAGGCTGATCAAAGACTGTGCTGCGCTCACACCATAACTAGACTGCGCCGTTTGTACTTCGATGTAATGACTCACGGGCAATAAGCTTCTCCAAATTTGAGCAGCTGTGTTCATGTCTGTTACTGGAAAGGTAATACCCATGAACGCAAAGCTTGGTGCCGTAAATGCGCCAGCGAAACTCATCGCCCTTGCTGGATCAAGTGTTAAGAAGAAAAACAAACAACCCATAATGATACAACTGATCACGGTTAGCAGTTGGGCAATAGTCAATGCCACAAAGCTGCCGTTAAATGGCCAGTCTAAGAGCACATAGAACCAAAAACTAAACGCGATACCAAACATCAAAAACAAGACAAGGTAGGGCGTTAATGTTGATGCGAGTGACTTCATAGGGGCGTTGGATAACCAAGCGTGAAGCCCACGAGCTCTAACGTTCGCCGTCAAAACCAATATCGTGCCCACCACAATCATGATCTGCCACAGTGCAGGAATAACCGCAGACACCAAGAACTGTGCATAACTGGTGTTCTTGTTGAACAGCGGCGTGATCTGGCTTTGTACCGTTACTGCTTGGCCTAATGCGGATTGCACCGTGGTATCACCGTGTGACAGCTGTTTCACGACTTCAAGTTGCGCGTTAAAAGTCCCTTGAGCCTGCAGCAAGGCAGAGTTCACCAGCTTACCGATTAAGATAAATTGGCTGTTATAGAATACAGACACTTGCGGATTCAAGCCGAGCAGAAGGTCTCGGTCGAAGTGCCTTGGTATCACAACATAACCATAGATATCACGTTCGATCATCGCTTTCGCCGCATCACTCGCAGAGCTGTATTTCTGAGTGACTTGCAGCGTTGGTGACGCATCAACAAGGCGTGTGAACTGTTGCGAGATTTGACTGTGCTCAAGGTCGACAACTGCGACCGGTAAGTCACGAGCGATCCCTTGTGAAAAAATCAGCCAGATACTGGCAGCAAGCAGCAAAGGAATCCAAGTTAGGCAAGACAACAACCATTTGTCTTTGCGGACAATCGCCCACTGCCGAAGCAAGGTATTCTTCGCTCTATGATGCTCAGTTGATTGCGAGCCTCTAGATTGCGATCCAGTATATTGAGAGTTAGCAGACATAAGTCACCTAAAGCTCAACCACTAGGCTCATGCCCATACGCAGTGTTTCGCTCGTATCGACAGGGTGTGCTTCTACTTCAAAAGTACGTAAATCGAAGCCTTGTGCTGCGTCTGTTGAGCGCCAAGTTGCGAAATCACCCATTACGGCGATGTGAGTTACTTGGAAAGTTAATGATTTATCCAGAGCCGGTAGGTACGCCTCAAACTGGCTGCCTTTCTCGAAATGCTTAAGCATGTCTTCACGAACATTGAGCACAGCCCAAGCATCCTTGGTGTCGATAACAGTCACAACAGGGAAGCCTTGTGGTGCAAGTTCTCCACTGCTCAATAGAACCTGAGAGACTTCGCCATTAAACCAGCTGTGGATCTGTGTGTCTTTTGCGTAAGCTTCAACTTCCGCTACCGCACCCGCTGCCATTAACGCTTTTTGAGCGGCGGCCACTTTGGTTTCGTCACGCGCACCTTCTTGCGCTAATTGATACATTTGGAATGCAGCGCTTTCGGTGTACTTCGCCGCTTGCCACTGTGTTTTGGCTTCATCACGCTTCTGCTCGGCAACCACACCATCGTTGTAAAGGTTGTTTACACGTTGGTAGGTTTTGTCCATCAGATCGGCAGCTGCTTTGGCTTTCAACCATTGGTCTTTAGCCGCTTGGATCTGTTGAGTACGCGCGCCATTCTCTGCTTCTTGTGCTAATGCACCAGCGGCTTTCTGACCAGCTTTTGCTTGCTCTAGCTTCGCATCAATCTCAGGGCTTAGTAGAGAGAAGATCAATTCGCCTTTTTCAACCGAATCGCCTTTGCGCACGAATATTTCATCAATTCTGCCAGGTACTTTCGATGAGATGCTGTATTGCTGCACATCGATTTGACCTTGAAGCTTAACCGGCTGAGGTTGATAAGCTTGATAGAAACTGTATCCGACCCAGCCAATAACGCCGATACCAACTAAAGATAGAAGAAGGGGCTTAATAGGTTTCATGAATTATCCTTTTGACTGGCTAACGGTGTCTGTTTTTGAGTCGAAATCAGACGGAACAGAGGAGGTTAAGTAACTGGAGTAAGCATTCATTTCGCTGGTTAGCGCTAACAGCTTGTTGAGAGAGATTAGGTATTTGAAGCGAGCAGCAGATTGCTGGGTTTTAATGCTCGCAAGATAAAGCTCGGCATCAACCACTTCTAATGAGTTAGATAACCCTTGTGTGAAGGCTTTTTTACGAAGTAATAGGTTTTCCTGAGCTAAAGACAAGCTCGAGTTTAGGCCTTGAACCTCTTCAATGGCTTGGTTTGCTTCAAGGTAAGTCTTTTGTACCAACACGGTTAAGTCTTGCTTAGCTTGTGACTTAAGGAATTGAACCTGTGATACGGCACTGTGAGCCGCAGCGACTTTGTCGGAACGGCCAGAGGTATCAAGCAGTGGCACATTCACACCAATGCCAACCAACCAATCGGGTTTCATTTCACTGGCTAGAGAGTCATCTTCATACAGGCTGTAATCACCATAAAGGTAAACCTCTGGGTAGTATTTACCTTTCTCGGCTTTAATTAAGCTGCTTGCTTGTTTCTCTTTTGCATCAAGAATCTTAAGGCCGGGGTAGGTCATGAGTGTCTGGTCAATGAACACGTCCATATGAGGCAGGTTCTTATTGATAAACAGTTGTTCAGAGGGTTCTACACTTTCATTTTGACCAAGGATTTGGGTCAACGCCAATTGCGCAATTTTAAGATCGTTCTGAGCTTTCGTGCGCTCTACAATCGCTTTATCTAAAGAAGCATCGGCTTGTAGGCGTTCTACTCGGGCGATTTGTCCTTGCTGTTCAAGCTTGATGGCGAAATCACGATGCTGAGTTAAGCCTGCTTCAACGGCTTGACGCGTTCTCACCACGTCTTCCGCTAAGATCACCGAGAAGTAATACTTACTTAAGTCTTCGTAGCGAGCTTGTTTCTCCATCAACAGTTGGCTTTGCGCTTCTTCGCTTTTACCTTCAGCCGCATTTTGCGCAGCGGTTATTCGACCACCAGTGAAGATAGGCCACACAGCACGAATGGAAGAGCTAAAGATGTCTTGTTCGGTAATGGTAGAGGTGATGCCACCTAACTGAGCTAAGAAGGGAGCAAATGCTGGATTTACGCCGCTTAAGCTGTCACCGAACTGTTCACCATTAATCGTCACATCACTATCAAGGTGCGTGTAGTTAGCCCCTAAGGTAATAGAAGGTAGATTAAGGCTACTTGTTGAGTTCTGAAGGTGTTGATAACGTTCAACGTTGGCTTGTTGAGCCGCAAGTGAGTTGTTGTTTTCTTGCAATATTTGCCACGCTTCAGAAAAAGTGAGCGGAGCTGCATAGCCTGGCGAAGCCATAGTGCCGAGAAGCATACTGGCGATCGCAAGGTATCGGAATTTTGGTTTGGTCATCTGCATTAAATACCAATTAGAGTATTAACTCTAATGTTAACAGGGCGATAGTCATTTGTCTTGAATAGATTGTCTCATATGAATAGAAATTTTCATAACTCGTTAAACAAGTGTAAATAAGATTGAGTGACGTGAATATCAAAGATAAATGAAACTTAAAAAGCACGCATAAGCGTGCTCTTTAAGTTCAGTATAGAAGTGTTTTTACAAAATGAAGTGGCTTATTTAAAGCTAGGACAATGGTGATCGGCGCGCCATACCAATTGTCTTGAACCTTGCATTGTTTGTAATAAATCTCTCCCTGACATTTGCGGGAATGCTAACAATACCTTGAGATCGAGTGGGGAGGTGCCATCTTTCTCATAGGCTCTTACGTGAGTAAAAGTCGATTGTAAGTGTTTGAACAGCATAGTCTTAGTAAGACAAATTCCAAAGTTATCGCGTTTCATTGCCTTGTTTCCTTTTCAACAATGTTTATACGTTATGTTTGTTATCCTGTTTCTATTGGACGTTGCCACTGATCGATACTTCCTGCTCATCAATGTTTTATTATTGGGTGATGCTTTTATCAGTCACCTCTTCGTTGTCTGGCTAGCCGAGTTTGAAATAGCGATGGATGAATAGGGGAGAATACTTAATCCGTTTGTTCATCATTCGTAACGGCGAGCGTGCAACTTTTAGTTATAGATACGTCCAGCGAGCGAAGGGTTGTTGCTATTTTGTTAATCGAAGTTTCGATTCAAAGCGCGGTCTGAAAATCATGACCTATGGCTTAGCAACAATAAACTTCATCATATGCAACCATTATAATTGTATTTATTTTAAACAACCTAAAAAACACCTAAAAGCTTAGTGATCTAGCTCAATATTTATTCGTTTATTTTGGTTTTTAATCTAATCAGTCCTAAAAATGAACGATTAATCGAGATGAACAACGTAAAGGATTATCAATTAACAATCTGCTCAATTATTTAGTTGAGTAGCAGTCACAAATTCACGTCCCTAGAAAGGTCATGCGATTAACTTGGTGTTAACATTGATCGTCTAACACTAGGGACGGTGGAATATGAAATGGAGCAGTATCAGTTTCCGTAAAAGGTTACTGATTATCATGACGGTCACTGGCCTCGTTGAACTTTTGATTCTTGCAGCGGCTGGTTTTTACTACATCAAACAATCTCAAGAACAAGAGATGGGTTTGAAAGCGTTAGGTGTTGCTGAATTTCTATCTGAATCGCCACTTGTCACCAGCATTATTCAAGAAAATGGAACGTTGGACCCTGATGGCGTTCCCTACGTTTTGTCTGAAAAAACCCAAGTTAAATTTCGTAACCTTACTCAGCTCATTGGCGCGGCGTTTATCGTTGTTGGAGATGATAAAGGTATCCGCCTGATTCACCCTTACGATGACAGGCTCGGCAAACCCATGCGTGGTGGCGATAACCAAAAAGCATTGGTATTGGGCGAGTCTTATGTGTCGACAGCCAAAGGATCGCTGGGTTTTTCAGTTCGTGGTAAATCCGCGGTAAAAGACACCCAAGGTACCGTTATTGGTGTGGTGTCAGTTGGTTACTTATTGGATTCGTTGCAAGATCGAATCGAACCTTACTTAGCCTTTTTGATTGTGATGGCGTTGCTGGTGGTTGCGGTCAACGCTTTGATTTCGAGTTATGTATCTCGCCGTTTTCAACGCGCTATTTTGGGCTTTGAGCCTGAAGAGATAGGCCGGTTGTATGTTGAGCTAGATGTAACCATGAGTACCGTGAAAGAGGGCATTCTGAGCATCGATAAGCACGGCATTTTACGTTCAATTAATAAGAGTGCCTGCGATATTTTATCGATAGACAGGGATAAAGCACTCAATCAACAGCGCCTTTCTGATGTATTGCCAGGCAGTGATTTAGAACAACTGCTATCAACCGGCGACACCGACCACGATGTTGAGTTGTATTTAAACAATAAGCGAATCATTGCTAACCGAAGCCCGATTATAGTGGCAGGTGAGGTGGTCGGGGCGGTATCGAGTTTCCGATTACGAGATGAAATCAACGATTTAACAGACCAGCTCTCACAAACCAAAGAGTATGCTGATCTATTGCGTTCACAAACCCACGAGCATCAAAACAAGCTCAACACCATCAGTGGCTTGATTCAGATGGGCGAGCTGGACTCTGTTCAACAATTGATTGGTCAAGAAACCGCTCATTACCAGAGCTTAATTGAGTTCTTAAGAGAGACGGTGAAAGACCCTCTTATTGCAGGCATGCTTTTAGGCAAAACAGAGCGAGCTCGAGAGATTGGGTTAGAGCTTAAAGTGGAAGAGGGATCAAGGCTTGAAGCTCTGCCTAGCTGGTTAAACGCGGATGACGTTGTCACAATTCTTGGCAACCTGATTGATAACGCCTTTGACGCCACCATGACGGCGATTAAGCAAGAGGGTCAAATTGCGCCAGCGCGTCGGGTTATTGAAGTTTCAATCAGTGATTTTGGTAATGAAATTATCGTAGAAGTAGAAGACAAAGGGTGCGGTTTGCCGAAAGAGTTGGCGACCAAAGCACTTACCGAAAAAGGCGTATCGAGCAAAGCGAAGCAAAATCGTGGTGTGGGTTTGTATCTGATAAAGCAGCTGGCAGACCGATATCAAGGGCAGCTTGAAATGGTCGACAACCAAGATTTTGGCACGCGAATGACGGTTTATTTGCCAAAAGAAGAACAATAATAATTAAGCACGAAGCGATCTTGTGAAGATCATTGTGACGGAAAAAGCATGGTTAAAGGAAGAACATAAATGAACGCAATCACGAGAGTCATGGTCATTGAAGATGATATTGCGATTGCAGAGCTACACCATCGTTATTTAGAACAGATGGGTGGCTTTGACGTGGTCGGCATTGCCACTACACAGTCTGAAGCGCTCATGCAACTGGACATCTTAAAACCGAATTTGGTGTTATTGGATGTGTATCTGCCGGACGGGTGTGGGCTCGATATTCTTAATCACGTAAGAGGGAGCAATCAAGGCTGCGACGTTATCTTGATTACTGCTGCTCGGGATGTCGATACGCTGCAGCAAGCAATGCGTGGTGGGGTGGTCGATTATCTATTGAAACCAGTAATGTTCCCTCGTTTGGAAGCGGCGCTGAAAAAGTATCAATCTCAACAGCAAGAGTTTGAAAGTGTGTCGGATTTGAATCAAGGTTTGGTTGATAAGATGCTGCAAGCCAATGCCAAAGCGGACTCTGGAAAAGTATCCACCTTACCCAAAGGCATTGATGGCGTAACGTTGGATAAGATCAGAGCCATTTTTCAACAAGCTGATGCCGTTAATATTACCGCCGATGAAGCCGGAGAACGAATTGGTGCTAGCCGAACCACCGCTAGACGCTATTTAGAATTTTTGATTACCACTGGTGAGTTAGTCGCAGACTTAAATTACGGTACCGTGGGGCGTCCGGAGCGCTGCTACAACAAAGCGCAAAGATAAACACGACACCATCAAAATAAATATAAAGCCAGTTGAATAAGCTGGTTTTACCTTTTTCTCCCTTTCCTATTGCTCACTCCACCGACCAGATACCGTTCTTTCTTGACTACACTGTTTGAGAATGCCGATTTGCTTCTCCCTCGGGTCAAATGAACGGAACTATCGATTAGAATTTGTTCGAAATGAGTCAATATTTAATCGATTGCTTTCACAGTGGTTGATGTAAATCAAATAGTCATAGACAATACTGTCCCGAATAGAGGTGATAGCTTTCACCCTCGTTTACCAAACGCATTCTCAAATTTAATAGGCGCTTACTATTGATGTAATAGTTAAGACCTATTATCTATTTTCGTATGTCGCTGATACCTTTGGCGAATACTAAAAACCTTGTTTTTATAGGAAAGATGATGGTAATACCTGAAAACAGCAGCATCGTTATTTTTGGTGCGTCGGGAGATCTAACTTACCGCAAGTTAATTCCTGCTCTATACCACCTGTATGCTAGCAATCAACTACCAGAATCCTTTGCGATTCTTGGAGTGAGCCGTACTGAGTACAGCGATGAGTCTTACCGTGAGAAGCTGAAGAAGTCTCTTCAGGAAATGGAAAAAACTGAACCAGAGACGCTGAATGCATTTATTGAACATCTGCATTACCAAGCGATCAATACTTCAGATGTAGACGACTATGCTCGTTTAGCACAACGTCTAGACAAGCTTGAGCAAGACTACCAATTCGAAAACCATAACACATTGTTCTACTTGGCAACCCCGCCAAGCCTATACGGTGTGATTCCAGCAAACCTTGCTGCGCATGGCCTTAACGATGAATCGAACGGCTGGCGTCGTCTGATCATCGAAAAACCATTTGGTTACGACTTAGCATCAGCTCAAGCGTTGGATGAAGAGATCCATCATCACTTCCAAGAACACCAGATCTACCGTATCGACCATTACCTTGGTAAAGAGACGGTTCAAAACCTTCTAGTGCTTCGTTTCTCAAACGCGATGTTTGAACCACTGTGGAACCGTAACTTCATTGAATACGTTGAAATCACAGGTGCTGAGTTCCTTGGCGTTGAAGAGCGTGGCGGATACTACGACGGTTCTGGCGCAGTTCGCGACATGTTCCAAAACCACCTGCTGCAAGTGCTAGCGATGGTAGGTATGGAGCCGCCTGCACAAATTAACGCTGATTCTATTCGTGATGAAGTGGTTAAAGTGCTTCAGTGTCTGAAACCATTAGAAGAAGATGATCTGCGTAAAGACTTAGTATTAGGTCAGTACACAGCATCAGATGTTCGTGGTCAGCACCTACTAGGTTACCGTGAAGAGCATGGTGTAGCGGATGATTCTCGTACCGAGACTTACATCGGCTTGAAAGCTCACATCAATAACTGGCGTTGGAATGGTGTTCCTTTCTACGTACGTACAGGTAAACGCTTACCAACACGTGTGACTGAAATCGTGATTCACTTTAAGAACACGCCACACCCAGTATTTGGTCAAGATGCACCAGAGAACAAGCTGATTATCCGCATCCAACCGGATGAAGGTATTCAGATGAGCTTTGGTTTGAAAGAGCCAGGCGCAGGCTTCAAAGCAAAAGAAGTGAAAATGAACTTCTCTTACTCTGACTTGCCTGAAACTCAGATGCTGACGGCTTATGAGCGTCTTCTTCTTGATGCACTGAACGGTGATGCGACTCTGTTTGCACGTACCGATGCGGTAGAAGCATGTTGGAAGTACGTTCAACCAATCTTAGACTTCAAGCAAGATCCTCAAGCACTGTTTGGCTATGCTTGTGGTACTTGGGGCCCACAGGAAGCAGATGAACTTCTGCAACGTGATGGCCGCGCATGGCGTTTCCCATGCAAAAACTTAACAGACACGGATTACTGCGAACTATGATCAATCACAAGATCTTTGCAACGCCTGAACTGGTTGTTGAAAACCTAGCAAATGAAATGAAAGCATACAGCGAGCAGGGCAAACCTGTTCACATTTCACTGTCTGGTGGCAGCACGCCAAAAATGCTTTTCAAACTTTTAGCACAGGCGCCATACGCGGAAGGTATTCAATGGAATAACCTTCACTTCTGGTGGGGCGACGAACGTTGCGTTGTACCAGACGACGCTGAAAGCAATTTCGGTGAAGCAAACGCGCTCTTATTTTCAAAACTAAAAGAGTTTACTCAAGTAAACCTTCCTTCTGAAAACATCCACCGCATCCGTGGTGAAGATGAACCAAAAGCAGAAGCAGAGCGTTTCGCAAAAGAGATGGCAGACGTAATCCCAACAGAAAACGGCACGCCTGTATTCGATTGGATTCTGCTTGGTGTTGGCGCAGACGGCCACACAGCTTCACTATTCCCAGGTGCAACCAACTACCAAGATGAGAACCTATCTGTATTAGCTTCTCACCCTGAGTCTGGTCAAATCCGTGTTTCTAAAACAGCGAAAGTTTTAGAAGCAGCAAAACGAATCAGCTACCTAGTACTGGGTGCAGGTAAAGTTGAGATCGTTAAAGAAATTCATACAACTCCTGCTTCAGAACTGCCTTACCCGGCAGCGAAAATCCAGTCTAAAACTGGCGAAACAGAGTGGTTCCTAGATTCAAATGCAGCAAGTGCTATCGCATAAGTGCGAATAGCCGCAAGGAGATAAAATAATGAAAGGTGATATCGGTGTAATTGGCCTAGCAGTAATGGGTCAGAACCTTATCCTAAACATGAACGACCACGGCTTCAAAGTTGTGGCTCATAACCGTACTGCTGCTAAAGTAGACGAGTTCCTAGAAGGCCCAGCTAAAGGTACTAACATTGTTGGTGCTTACTCTCTAGAAGAGCTAGTTGAGAAGCTAGAAGCGCCACGTAAAGTGATGCTTATGGTTCGTGCTGGTGACGTTGTAGACACGTTCATCGAAAACCTAATCCCACTTCTAGACGAAGGCGACATCATCATTGATGGTGGTAACACTAACTACCCAGACACTAACCGTCGTGTAGCGCATTGTCGTGAGAAAGGCATCCACTTCATCGGTACTGGTGTATCTGGTGGTGAAGAAGGTGCTCGTTTCGGTCCTTCAATCATGCCAGGTGGTGCGGCTGAAGCTTGGGAAGCGGTTAAGCCAATCTTCCAAGGTATCTCGGCAAAAACTGACGCTGGTGAGCCTTGCTGTGACTGGGTTGGTAACGACGGTGCTGGTCACTTCGTTAAGATGGTACACAACGGCATCGAATACGGTGACATGCAGCTTATCACTGAAGCATACCAGTTCATGAAAGATGGCCTAGGTATGTCTGCTGACGAGATGCAAGCAGTATTCGCTGACTGGAACAAGACTGAGCTAGACAGCTACCTAGTTGAAATCACTGCTGACATCCTTGGCTACAAAGATGAAGACGGTGAAGCGCTAGTTGAGAAGATCCTAGACACTGCAGGCCAAAAAGGTACGGGTAAGTGGACGGGTATCAACGCACTAGACCTAGGTATCCCACTGACTCTAATCTCTGAGTCTGTATTCTCTCGTTGCCTGTCTGCTCTTAAAGACCAACGTGTTGAAGCTGAAGCTTTGTTTGAGAAGACAATCACTCCAGTTGAAGGCGACAAGCAAGAGTGGGTTGATGCACTACGTCAAGCTCTACTGGCTTCTAAGATCATCTCTTACGCTCAAGGTTTCATGCTAATGCGTGAAGCGTCGAACGAAAACGGCTGGGACCTAAACTACGGTAACGTAGCGCTAATGTGGCGTGGTGGTTGTATCATCCGTTCTGCATTCCTAGGCAACATACGTGATGCGTACGAAGCAAACCCAGACATCGCGTTCCTAGGTTCTGACGAGTACTTCAAAAACATCCTACAAGGCAGCCTAGTGGCATGGCGTAAAGTAGCAGCGAAATCTCTAGAGTCTGGTATCCCAATGCCATGTACGATTTCTGCGCTATCTTTCCTAGACGGTTACACAACTGCACGTCTACCAGCGAACCTGCTTCAAGCTCAACGTGACTACTTCGGTGCTCACACTTACGAGCGTACTGACCGTCCACGTGGTGAATTCTTCCACACAAACTGGACTGGTACAGGCGGCGATACTGCTTCTACAACTTACGACGTATAATCGTTAGTTAGAATCAGTTAAGAACCTTGTTGTTCTTATTAGCTGTAAACTAGAAAACAAAAGGATGCCAACTGGCATCCTTTTTTGTTGGTTTGCGTATTTTTAGATGGTCACTTCAAACACACAACTAATTATCGCTTAGGCGGTCATGATATGTGGTTGTACATCGTCGTTGTATTGATCTCGAATGGCCATAAAGCTGTCTAGGTTTTGTTTAGGCGCTTCAACCCACTCTGGGTCAAACATTGAACCAGTGTTTGCTTCTATATAGGCCATCACCTCATTCAGTGACCAAGCGTGTTTATAGGCTCTTTTACTCATTAACGCATCGAATACGTCTGCCAGTTAATAGCGTATGCGCTATTGCTTAACTAAAGTGCTGTTAATGATGATCTGGACGTTAAATAACCATTTTAAAATTAAATGAAAAGATAAATAGGATAACGCACATGCTTTATGCCATCATAAAGACATAAACAAGGGCAATGGAAATAATGCCCAAATGATTGAGCTAGAAGCGGTCAGTGATGACGGTGTTCTAGAGTAAATTCAAGGCCTTTAGTTGCCTTGAAAAAGGTAATGTTATGACTGAAGAAGAAAGAATCGAACTGCAACAAAATAACCCGCTACACGGCTTAAAGCTTGAAACCATGATCACTGAATTAGTGGATCATTATGGTTGGGAAATTTTAGATGCGGCAATGCGTATGAACTGCTTTAACACTAAGCCTACAGTGGCAAGCGCAGTTAAATACCTGAAGAAAACCGAATGGGCTCGTGAGAAGGTTGAAAACTTCTACCTTTACCGTTTCAAGCGCATGCCTAAAGCATCGGACATCGAATACCAGATGCCTCCGCGTTCACGTACATTCCGCCATGGGCTAGAGCCTCGTGAGCCAATGGAACTAACGGTTGAGTCTATCCACGCTTCTCAAGCTAAAGCTGCGTCTGCATTTAAAGAGCGCCGCGGCGGTAACGGTCGTAACTTCCGTCGTTAATAAGAAGGCGTCGTTAGATAAGGCGTCGACGATTAGTACGCCTAATTAGATAAGCGAAAAACACAAAAGGAGCCTATGAGCTCCTTTTTTAATGCGTTCGATTAAACCGTAATTGGCTAAGCTTCGCGGTTCTTTCTTTGATTCTTCCAAAGATCGGTGACATAAACGATCGCACTGACCAGTAAGAATAGCGCTGACACAGAAAACAGAGCGGGCATTTTTAAGATCCACGCGAATGTGGCAGCAAGAAAAGCGACAAAGCAAATGAGTCGACTTGATGACATGACATGACCGAGTTTAGTGTTCATAACGCCTCCTAATGAAGTCTCACTTTCGACAGGAGAATTATCCTACCTTTGGCAAAATAAAGGCTAAAAAACAGTCTAAATTGTTATCAAATTTACTAATTAAAGGACTCGTCTCACACATATCGACACGGTTATTTTATAAGTAATAAAATAGCGAGATAGGTAATGCGAGAGTCAGTTTTCCCGCTGTGTTTTCCAGTTAGAATTAGATTCAGTTTCGGGTTTAATTAGTGTCAAACTGACTTAGCATAAAACCTAGTTTTTATAGAAAAAGTAAGCGGTGATTAAGAAACTCGCGATGATCACTGTATTACGAACATATTGTTGTGGGATGCGGCGAGAGACTTTTGCTGAATAATAACCACCAACCAATGTACCCAATAATACAGCCATGCCAGACGGCCAATTAATCGAACCATTTACGATAAAAAACACGATCGCTGCGAGGGAAGCACACGCGGACACGAGCAGTTTGATGCCATTCATCACGTTGATGTTGGTGTAACCAGCCAGCGCCAAATAGCTCAATGTCACAATGCCCAAACCTGCATTAAAATACCCACCGTAGATACAGACAATCAAAAGTAATAAAGCGGAAAAGAATGCGCCTGCGCTAGTGGCGTGCTTATGTTTTGCTGTAGCTTGTTTAAGCCATTTATTGAGCGTGCCGCCAAACGTGAAAAGCAGAGCAGCATACAGCAACAGCCAAGGGACAGATTGAGTGAACAGAGCTTCTGGTGTGTGCAGCAGTAAAAATGCCCCGATACCACCGCCAATCACACATAAAGCTATAGTCAGTTTTAGCTGCTTAGTACCAGATTGAATTTCGTGGCGCAGAGCGTAGGCTCCGCTAATGTATCCAGCACACGAAGCAAAGGTATTGGTCGCGTTGGCTGCTATTGGTGGAACGCCAGCAAATAACAAAGCAGGGAAAGTGATGAAGCTGCCGCCACCCGCAATGGAGTTAAGCACACCGCCAACCACCCCTGATAAGAATAGAATCAACCAATCCATAGTTTTAGAATCCAATACGTTAACTAACTGGTTACCTTACTTGAATTTGTTATGAATATCAGCGCCATGTGTGTTGTAAAGATAGGTTTGTGAGTTTGCTACCATCTTTAACCGCTGGTTTTAATTGAGGCTTTAAATGAAAAAAGGAGCCAATGGCTCCTTTCGTTGAGGTTTAGTTGATTCGATAAAGCTTTACACTTCTACTGGCTTCGCTCTAAAACTCTTAAATAGTTTCACTAGAATCGGGCTAGACAGCACCAATACCGCCAGAATAGTGAAGGTCATCGTAATAGGGCGTTCCCATAAGAAGTTCAACTCACCATCGCTGATCATCAATGCTCGTCTTAAGTTCTCTTCCATCAAGCCGCCCAATATGAAGCCTAACAGTAATGGTGCCAATGGGAAGTTGGCTAGCCTTAATGCTATCGCAGCCATCGCTACCAGTAGCATCACAAATACGTCCATCGTGTTGAATGACACCAAGTACACGCCAGTGATTGAGAAGAAGATAATCATTGGCAGTAGAACCGTTCTAGGTACCGCTAGCAGTTTAGAAATATATGGGATCAACGGTAGGTTTAAGATAACCAGCACG
This sequence comes from Vibrio sp. 10N.286.49.E11, assembly GCF_041469505.1. Taxonomy (NCBI): domain Bacteria; kingdom Pseudomonadati; phylum Pseudomonadota; class Gammaproteobacteria; order Vibrionales; family Vibrionaceae; genus Vibrio; species Vibrio sp. 10N.286.49.E11. The sequence goes on along the minus strand of NZ_JBFRKQ010000077.1, from coordinate 19,379 downwards.
ATGTTGCCAAAGTACATCGAGATAATCACCGACCAAAATACGTCTGGGTGTTCAACGAACAAGCGAGGACCAGGCTGAATACCGTAGGCAATCAATGCACCAAGCATAATCGCAGTTGTACCAGAGCCCGGAATACCCAGCGTTAGTAGCGGAACGAATGAACCACTTGAAGCGGCGTTGTTTGCTGATTCAGGAGCAACAAGACCACGGATACTGCCTTTACCGAACTCTTTCTGCTTGTCTTTTGGCGCGAGGCTACGCTCCATACCGTAACTTAGGAATGCCGCAATAGTGGCACCTGCGCCCGGTAGAACACCGGTAAAGAAACCGAGAATAGAAGATCGAATTGAAACTGGTGCCACTTCTTTGAACTCTTCTTTGGTGACCTTCATGCTACCAATATCCGACATCTTTTGGCTTTCTTCCGCGCTGGTGTCTTGCTCTGGTTTTAGAATACCCATTAAAGTCTCACCTAAAGCGAAGGTTGCCATAGCAAGAAGTAGGAAACTAAAGCCATCCATCAGGTCTGTTAGACCAAACGTGAAACGCTCAACACCAACGCCTTTGTCGATGCCAACAGTAGACAGCATCAAACCAAGAATGGTCATCATCCATGCCTTGATTACCTGACCTGGGCCCGCAAACGCCGCTACTGCCGATAAACCTAACAACATCAACGCAAAGTAGTCTGAAGACTGGAAGCTCAGTGACACGCTTGCTAGAGCCGGTGCGGCAATCAAAAGCATGATTGCCGAAAGCGTGCCGCCAGTGAAAGAAGAGTAAGCTGCGAGTGCAAGTGCTTTACCAGCTTGGCCTTTTTGTGCCATCGGGTAGCCATCGAATGCGGTTACTACTGTTGAAGAACAACCCGGAGCGTTGATTAATATTGATGACGTCGAGCCACCAAATACAGCGCCGTAGTACACACCAGCCATCAAGATTAGGCCAGAAGAAGGGTCTAGGCCGTATGTAATCGGGATCATCAACGCGATTGCTGAAATTGGACCGAGTCCCGGTAGCATCCCAATAAAGGTACCAACAAAACAGCCAACAATTACCATCATGATGTTCATTGGCATCACGGCGGTCGAAAGTCCTTGTAAAATTCCGTCTAACATAATGTTATCCCTACCAAAGAGTGAAGATTAAACCAGGCTCTAGGTAGATATCTAAGCCTTGAGTTAATAAAAGAAAGAACGCGATAACGAAAGGAAACGACGCGCCAAATAAGACAGCTTTGCGGCGCTCACCCAGTAGGTAAAAGCCTGCAAGTAAGAAGAAGCTGGTTGCTAAAACAAAGCCAAGATAAGTCAGCCCAACACCGTACAGAGCCATTAACACCAAGAAGCCAATAAGCAGTTTCCAGTTCAGCGGCGTAGTGTCGCATGTGACTTTTTTATCCGGCTGTCCGGTTATAAGCAGGATCAACGAAAGGCCAATGCCGATAAACGTTAGCAGGATAGGTAAGGTTCTTGCTGTGAAGGGTTCGTACTCGTCACCGGGGAACAAAGGAATCAGCGTGGTTTGGTAGCCATAGCATAAACACGCAAGCATAAAGAGCATGGCTCCGATGCGATCCTTCGAAAGCAAAGATTCCTTACTCAGAAATTTGGTTGGTAAGTCCGACATATCCAACTCCATTTGGGGTGGTATAAAAAGTAAAAAAGCCGTACATGAGCGAGTCAATGAAATGTCTGGGATCACTAACCAAAGGTAAGCGAATTACGGTACTGGTTTATCAGCCACTTGCGTTTACAACGAATCGGCAAGCGTTAGTAATACGTCTACGAATAAACAAAGGAGTTTGAAGTTAACTCATGCACGGCGAAACAAGGAAAGAGTAAGAGGGCACATAGGCCCTCTATGGTTGTTGGTTATTTCAAGAAACCAAGCTCACGCATTAGGTCGCCCATCTGTTTTTCTTGATCTTCTAAGAAGGCGTAAAAATCTTTGTCAGCTTTGTAGTTGTCGATCCAACCGTTACGGTCACGAACCACTTGCCACTCATCGGTTTTGTACATTTTGCCAAGCGCTACATTCCACTCGTCGATCTTCGCTTGGCTTGTGCCTGGTGCCGCAAAGAAACCACGCCAGTTAGCGAATACGGTTTCGTTGCCGTACTCAGTCAGTGTTGGGATGTTAGGTGCAGCGTCAAGACGCTTTGGCGCCGTCACAGCAAGCACTTTTACTTGGCCAGATTTAGACATCTCTAGCACTTCACCAAGGCCAGTAGAAAGCAGCTGTGTTTCGCCAGAAAGCAGTGCTGCCATCGCTTTACCGCCAGCATCGTAGGCAATGTAACGCACTTTTTTAGCATCAAAACCTTCGCCTTTGAACGCTGCCGCAACCACAAGGTGGTCCATGCTGCCACGAGCTGAGCCGCCAGCAATTTTTACTTTACGTGGGTTGCTTTCGAACTCTTTAACGACGTCTTCCCAAGTGTTGTACTTAGAATCCGCAGATGCGACGATTGCACCGTAATCGGCAATGGTTGCTGCTACAGGAGTTAGGTCACGGAAAGATTGTGGGAAGATCCCCGTTAGTGAACGAACAACGATAGGCGTTGAGTTCACCATTAGCGTGTCTTCTTGGCGTTGAGCCGTTTCGATTAGGTGAGCAATAGCTTTACCGCCACCACCACCAGAAAGGTTTTGGAAAGAGACATTTTCTACGATGTCTGATTTCACCAATACATCACCCGTACCACGAGCTGTCATATCCCAACCGCCACCAGCGCCGCCAGGGATTAGGAAGTGGATTTTCTCTACGTCAGCAGCAAAAGTGTTGAAAGAAAAGGTTGCTGCGATGATAGAAGCCGCAAGAGTAGGTTTCAGTGCCTTGAACATGGTTCACGTTCCTTATGTAGGGGATCTCTTCAATGGAGAGAAACTTATGTTTTATTTCCAGCTACTAAACAGATGAGTAGGATATTGCTTAGTAGATGACGTTAAGGTTAACGGTGTGTTAACGAAATGTCTGTAATGCGGTGATATTGAGAATAAAGAACATTGGATTAATATTGTTCATAAAGTTCGCGGGGAGGTGGCTGTAGGATTCTTCTAGCAATAATAACTAGGTTTTTCTTGAGTTTATGTGAACAATTCTTTTGACTGTTGGTCGCTTTATACTGCTGTGTATCATTAAAGAGGGTACTTATTGCGACACAAAGAGTGATATGGAGAGGCGCTCTTTAATATATAGAGTAATATGTTGCTAGGTGTGCAGTGCTACTGTAATAATATGATTATAGCTGGCACGTTACATTTCTGAGCTAGTGGTTATTCAAGGATCGAATAATGACAGACAAAAAAATTTCGTTACGATTTACTGTTGGAGGAATGTTTTTACTCGCGACATTTCTTACCGCTGTTGTTGCGGTTTCACTGCAATATTACTTCAGTAAAAAAATGGCGACTGAGAATACCCTATCAAAGTTGACGATGGTGTCCCAAGAGCTGAGTAACTATATCGGCGCGGTTGATTCTGACGCAGCCAATACGGCGCGTTTACTTTCTTCAGTGAAACGTTCTATAAGTAACAAAATATCGAAAGAAGAGTCGCGTAGTATTCTTTCAGAAGCAATTAAAGATAACCCTCTCTTTTATAGTATTTACATTGGCTCATCTAATGAAAACTTCTTCCAAATTATTAATCTAGAATCTGCCCCTGTCGTTAGAGAAAAAATCGGTGCACAACAAAAAGACCGTTGGGTTGTGGTTGAGATTCATAATATAGGGGAGGAGCGCGTCCGTACGACGAAATATTTTGACCAAGAGTTTACGCTAAGAAACTCAACTACGGAGCAGAGCAACTACCTTCCAACAACCAGGCCTTGGTATGTTTCTGCCAATGTTCAGTCGGTCGAAAAAACTCAGCCATATCTTTTCCAGCATTTACAAATTACCGGGCAAACTTATTCTTTAGCGTTTGATTCGAAAATCGAATCTGAAGTTCAACATGTGATTGGTATTGATATTGTGTTGTCTTCTTTAGCTAGCAAACTATCAGGTACGGCGCTTGGCTTAGCAGAAGACAGTAAGGTTGAGTCTTTCTTATATTCGAAATCGGGTAATATTATTGCGTCTAACCTCAAGGTTAACAATCAGGAATCAGAGTTTGATGTATCAACATTGATGCTATCGTCTGAGCAGCAAGCCTTGATTAACGATACCCCTCCGCTGTTAGTGTCTAATCAAAATGATTGGGGGCCGATGGACTTTTCAGTGGCGGGAAAACCAAACGGCTATGCGATAGACCTTCTTAAAATGATTGGTGAGATGACAGGGATCAGGTTTGAATTTGTTAATGGTTTCTCTTGGGGCGAGCTTGTCAGTAAGTTTCAAGAAGGAAGTATTGATGGCCTGCAATCGGTTCAACATTATAAAAATAATGGCATAGATGGCCTATACACGACTCCAATTTATGAATTGCCATTTTCTATCGTGACAAGGGTCGGCGCGAAGGTTGTCACTAATTATGCCGAGCTTGAGGGTAAAAAAGTTGCCATTTTATCTGGGTGGTCAATTATTCCTAAGTTGAGAGAGGATTTTCCGAACATTGATTTAGTTGAATTTGAAAACCTAGAGTCTGCATTTAATTCAATTGAAAGCGAAGAGAACTTTGCTTTCTTAGAAGCAGAACCCGTACTCTCGTTTGCATTAGATAGGTTTTTCCAGCCAGGCCTTGTTGTCAATGGGACTCTAGAAGATCTAAAACAGAACTACTCAAACCAATTCCATTTGGTGCTGCAGAGCAAGCATAAACAATTGCTCCCAATCATTGATCAAGCTATCAGTAAGTTAAGTGGTGAACAACTTGATGCCTTAGCGAAAAAGTGGCTGCATGATACCGGCTTTAATACGAATACGACGGTTCCTTATACTGAACTTTATGATTTGACTAAGGAAGCAACGGTTGAAGGCAGTATGGTAAGGGTAGAGTTGAATGGCGAGATCAAGCATCTCTATTTAAAGAAAATAGACACGGGCGAACACTACTCTGAGTATTTTGCGGTATTGATTCCCGAATCTGAAGTCTTCAGTACAGTCAATAAACGTCTAGCAACCTCTGTTGGTGTAACGGTGTTACTGATGAGTTTGACGTTGCCTATTGCTTGGGTTTTTGGTGCGCCGATAGTGCATCCAATTCGCCAATTAGAGGAAGAGACTCATAAGGTTAAGCTGCGTGATTATGACAACGTGACAATTCTTGATACTCGAATCAAAGAAGTGTGGGAATTATCTGTTGCTGTAAAAGAGATGGCTATGGAGATTAAACGACATGAACAGATGCAAGAGGCGTTTGTTGAGTCGTTTATCAAGCTCATCGCTCAAGCGATCGATGATAAGTCCGCTTATACGGCAGGGCATTGTAATCGTGTACCAGAACTCGGCTTGATGCTGGCTGACGCGGCGGAACAATCGCAGTCTGAGCACTTCAAAGACTTTGAGTTTAAAAATGATGACGAACGCCGTGAGTTTAGAATTGCGGCTTGGCTTCATGATTGTGGCAAGATCACGACACCGGAACACATCGTCGATAAAGGTACGAAGTTAGAAGCGAACTACAACCGAATCCACGAGGTGAGAACTCGATTTGAAGTACTTTGGCGTGATGCGGAAATCACCGCTTTGAGAAAACAACTTGATGGTACGCTATCAACGCAACTGATAGCCGATGAACTTACGGCAACGAAGCAGCAGCTACAAGATGACTTTGCCTTTATCGCTACGTCGAACGTTGGTGGTGAGTTCATGAGTGATGACAAAGTCACTCGTATTCGCTCGATTGCTGAGACGACCTGGACGCGTCACTTTGATGATCAACTTGGTCTATCACCGATAGAGGCAATGAATCGAGAGCCGAGTTCAAGTTTACCAGCCACAGAACCACTTTTGAGTGATAAGCCAGAGCACATAGTGAAAAGAGATAGGCCGTTAGAATTTGACCCGAAACATCAAATTAAAATGGATGTGCCTGAGCACTTATACAACCTAGGCGAAGTCTACAATCTGAGTATTGCACGCGGTACATTGACTGCTGAAGATAGATTTAAGATAAACGAGCACATGCTTGGCACGATTAAGATGCTTGAGAACCTGCCATTCCCGAAAGAGCTAAGTCGTGTTCCTCGCTACGCTTCAACTCACCATGAAACACTTAAAGGTACAGGGTATCCAAGGAAGCTGACTGGTGATGACCTCTCAATCCCAGAACGTATTCTGGTGATCTCTGATATTTTTGAGGCATTAACCGCTGCAGATAGGCCTTATAAGAAGGCTAAGCCAATCAGTGTTGCTGTCGACATCATGTATAAAATGGCATTGGACGAGCATCTCGATATCGAACTGTTTAGATTGTTCTTAACCAGCGGTACTCACCTGCGTTATGCAGAAGAGTATCTGAAGCCGGAACAAATTGATTTCGTTGATATCAGCAAATACCTAGATGTTACTCGTCAGATTGCTTGAGTAAAGGTGGCTTGTTAGAACGGGGTCTATGAATGAAAGGCGCACATGAGTGCGCCTTTTTTATATCTGTTTATCGGTGAGCTGGTGGATAGATACGAAGGGGGCTGCTTTTGACAAGTTTCGGCTATAAGTTGTCGACATATCGATTTCAAATGATTTTAGGGTAGATAGGGGGTTAGTGACTCTTACTCTGATTAAATCGATAAATAACAGATGGTTGAGTTGTTTGTAGTGTCCTTTTGGATTAGTTTTAATCGTCTATGAAAAATACTACCTTAGTCTAGATTGTCGACAATTGGCTTGATTGTCGACAATTCAATCGTGTATTTTATGTTCATGTTATGAAATTGTTGACAATTAAGGTTCAGCAATCAGAAGTGAGCAGCGTGAATATGAATACTGCGATAAAAGATCTCAGCTTAAATGCAAACACGAAAACACGTGTTAGCGATAAAGAGAACACTAAATCAGAAAATCTCACTGAGTATCTCGTTGAGGCGATTGTTAACGGTGAATTAGCACCGGGCAGTAAGATCTCGGAGCCTGAACTGGCTAAACGCTTTGAGGTAAGCCGAGGCCCATTACGTGAAGCGATAATGCGTGTTGAAGGGCTTGGCTTGATTGAACGCATTCCTCATGTAGGGGCTCGAGTTATTACTTTTTCGGCAGACAAACTACTCGAGTTGTACGCGGTGCGAGAGGCTTTGGAAGGCATGGCGGCTCGACTCGCAGCGAGACATATCACACAAGAAGAGCTTGTCGGGCTTGAAGGGTTATTGTCGACACATTCAAAGCATATCGATGAAGTAGAAGGTTCTTCTTACTTTCATCAACATGGGGATTTTGATTTCCATTACCGCATTATCAAAGCGAGTCGCAACAGCAAACTCATTTCGTTGTTGTGTGACGAGCTTTATCACTTATTACGCATGTATCGCTATCAATCGCCTAGAGCACAGTCTCGACCAAAAGAGGCGCTTGATGAACATAAATATATCCTACAAGCAATTCGTAACCGTGATGAAGAGCTAGCAGAAATGCTAATGCGAAGACACATCTCGGGTAGCCGATTGCTTATAGAGCAACAAATTCAATCCAAAGATCTTGATTAACTGGCGACTGGTATTTGCCAGCGGTTCTTCGCTGGCGAGAGCTAAACATCAGTAGTCATAAAGATTAGAAATTAACAATTAACAAGGAGCGTCATTATGAAGTTATCAGCAGGAGCTAAGTTCCGACAAGCTGTGCAAGACAACGACCCATTGCAGATCGTCGGCACGGTCAATCCGTACTGCGCGATGATGGCAAAGAACTTGGGGCATCAGGCGATCTATTTGTCTGGCGGAGGCATCGCCAATGCGTCTTATGGGTTGCCTGATTTAGGCATCACCACATTGAACGATGTGTTGGTAGATGTTGAACGTATTACCAACGCGTGTGATCTGCCATTGCTGGTGGATATCGATACGGGATTTGGTGGCGCATTCAATATTGCACGTACGATTCGCGCTATGGAGAAGGCAGGCGCAGCAGCAATCCATATGGAAGACCAAGTGGCCCAGAAACGCTGTGGTCATCGACCAAATAAAGCGATTGTAAGTCAGCAAGAGATGGTCGATAGAGTCAAAGCGGCAACCGATGCTAGAACCGATGACAGCTTTGTGATTATGGCGCGTACGGATGCATTGGCGGTTGAAGGCATTGATAGCGCAATTGAGCGAGCGATAGCTTGTGTTGAAGCGGGCGCAGACATGATCTTCCCTGAGGCGATGAATCAACTCGATCAATACGTGAAGTTCTCGGCAGCGCTGAAATCTGCAACGGGTAAGCACGTGCCTATTCTCGCGAACATCACTGAGTTCGGCCAAACACCACTCTACAACTGTAACGAGTTGGCCCAATCAAGTGTCGACATGGTGCTTTACCCATTGAGTGCGTTCCGTGCGATGAACAAAGCGGCGGAGAATGTTTACAAGCACTTGTTAGTTGAAGGCAATCAAGAAGCTCTGTTGGATTCAATGCAAACCCGAAAAGAGCTTTACGAACACCTGAATTACCACCACTACGAGAATAAGCTTGATCAGTTGTTTTCAAGCGAAGGGTAAACCAGTTTCAATTAATCAAAAATCAACTTAATCCAATAACGTGAAATGGTTAGTCGCCATATCCAGTACCGATGATAAAGATCATCGGACACATAAACAGGCAGCACCAAAGAGTGCAGGCGGCTAACACAGAAAAGGAGTTCACCATGTCTGTATCTTTGAGTGATAAAGCAGCTGTCGATAAGGCTTCAACAGAAAACCAACAACAAAGCGCAAAAACAGCAAGTGCACCAGTAAGCGCACCAGTAAGCGCACCTGCAATCGGTGGTGCTGGTCTACGTGGCCAAAGTGCGGGAACCACTGCGCTATGTACCGTAGGCCAGTCAGGAACGGGTTTAACCTACCGTGGCTATGACATAACCGACCTTGCTGTTCATGCTAAGTTCGAAGAAGTGGCGCATCTGCTACTAAGAGGTCACTTACCCACTGAAAAAGAGCTCGATGACTACAAAGCCTTGTTAGTTGGTCTGCGCGGCTTGCCTCAACCTTTGAAAGCGGCCTTAGAACTGATCCCTGCAGACGCTCATCCAATGGATGTGATGAGAACGGGTTGTTCAATGCTAGGTAATCTAGAGCAAGAGACTGATTTTTCTGAGCAACTGCCCGCGACTGAACGAATGCTCGCGCTTTTCCCTGCCATTATTTGTTATTGGTACCGCTTTAGCCATGATGGCGTGCGAATTGATACTGAAGATCAAAGTGAAGCCTGTCTGGGTGGCTACTTCTTGAAAATGCTAACGGATAAAACACCTAGTGAACTTCATAAGAAGGTGATGCACTGCTCGCTAACCCTGTATGCGGAACATGAGTTTAATGCTTCGACTTTTGCCGCTCGTGTTTGTGCATCAACGTTGTCTGATATCCATTCGTGCGTCACCGCAGCGATTGGTACGTTGAGAGGTCCTTTACATGGCGGTGCGAATGAAGCGGCGATGGAAATGATCCAAGATTGGCAAACGGCTGATGAAGCAGAAACTAACATCATGCAGATGCTTGCTAACAAAGACAAAATCATGGGCTTCGGTCATGCCATTTATCGTGAGAGCGATCCACGAAACGCCTTAATCAAGCATTGGTCAAAAGAGCTAGCTCAAGAGGTGGGTGATAAACAGCTTTATGCCGTTTCAGAGCGTGTTGAAGCGGTTATGAAGCGCGAGAAAGGACTGTTCTGTAATGCTGACTTCTTCCATGCGTCGGCTTATCACTTCATGGACATCCCAACCAAACTGTTTACGCCAATCTTCGTGATGAGCCGCCTTACGGGTTGGACAGCACACGTGTTCGAACAAAGAGAAAACAATCGCATCATTCGTCCAAGTGCAGACTACACCGGGCCAGAGCATCAAGACTGGCTACCTATTCATCTACGTTAGCCCTCTATAACGAGCCGACTTATATCTTGAGGTGACTTCCGTCTTCATACGACAAGGCCTCAAGAAACAACGAATAGAATTTAACAGATAATGGTGGATGTATGTCTGATGTAAAACTTGAACAAGCTCAGTACCTTGATAAAAATCAGTACCGGAAACTTTTACCCGGAACCCATTTAGAGTATTTCGATGCTTGCGAAGCGGTAGAAGCGATATCTCCAGGCAGTTATAAAACCTTGCCTTATACGTCGAGAGTATTGGCAGAGCAGTTAGTAAGATGCTGTGATCCTGAAACCCTTGAAGACAGCTTAAAACAGATCATTGAACGTAAGAGCGACTTAGATTTTCCTTGGTATCCTGCGCGCGTTGTATGTCATGACATTCTTGGTCAAACAGCCCTAGTAGATTTGGCTGGATTAAGAGACGCGATTGCCGACCAAGGCGGAGACCCTGCCAAGGTAAACCCAGTGGTCGAAACCCAACTGATTGTTGATCACTCTCTGGCAGTGGAACACGCAGGCTTTGATAGCGAAGCCTTTGATAAAAACCGCGCGATTGAAGAGCGCAGAAACGAAGACCGTTTTCATTTTATTGAATGGTGTAAAACCGCGTTTAAAAACGTGAGTGTGATCCCTGCTGGTAACGGGATCATGCACCAGATTAACTTGGAGAAAATGTCTCCGGTTATTCAATCTAAAGAAGGCATCGCTTTCCCTGATACCTGTGTTGGTACCGATAGCCATACACCGCACGTTGATGCTCTGGGCGTTATTGCGATTGGTGTGGGCGGCTTGGAAGCTGAGACAGTGATGCTAGGTCGTCCGTCGATGATGCGATTGCCTGATATTGTCGGCGTTAAACTGACGGGTCAGAGACAAGAAGGGATAACTGCAACGGATATTGTGCTTGCGATTACTGAGTTCCTTCGCAATGAGAGAGTGGTCTCAAGCTATTTGGAATTCTTCGGTGAGGGGGCTCGTGCACTGACCATTGGTGACCGCGCAACAATATCTAACATGACGCCAGAATATGGTGCGACAGCGGGTATGTTCTATATCGATGAGCAGACTATTCAATACCTGAAACTCACTGGTCGAGAGCCTGAGCAGGTTGAACTAGTCGAACGCTACGCCAAGCAAACCGGGCTATGGGCTGACGATCTCGATTCTGCTCAATATGAGCGTGTATTAGAGTTTGATTTATCGAAGGTCGAGCGCAATCTTGCAGGGCCATCCAATCCCCATCGTCGTTTGCCAACTAGAGAGCTGGCTGAACAAGGCATCAGTCAAGCATCTTGGAAAGAGCAGCATGCTAAGGAGTACAGCGATGATCAGATGCCCGATGGTGCCGTAATCATTGCGGCAATTACTTCTTGTACCAACACCAGCAACCCAAGAAACGTGGTCGCCGCAGCATTAGTGGCTAAGAAAGCCAATCAGCTTGGATTAGTTCGTAAGCCGTGGGTGAAAACGTCATTTGCTCCAGGTTCTAAAGTTGCCAAGCTCTATCTTGAGTCGGCAGGTTTGCTACCTGAGCTGGAACAATTAGGCTTCGGTATCGTCGGTTATGCGTGTACTACCTGTAACGGAATGAGTGGGGCGTTGGATCCTACAATCCAACAAGAGATCATCGACCGCGACCTGTACTCAACTGCTGTGTTGTCAGGGAATCGAAACTTTGATGGTCGAATCCATCCCTATGCCAAACAAGCGTTTTTAGCCTCACCGCCGTTGGTGGTTGCTTACGCGTTGGCTGGCACGATTCGCTTTGATATCGAGAAAGACAGCTTAGGCACCGACAACAATGGTAAGCCAATCTACTTAAGTGATTTATGGCCGAGTGATGCAGAGATCGATGCCGTTGTCGGTGAGCACGTAAAGCCTCAGCAATTCCAACAAATCTACGTGAAAATGTTCCAGCCAGACGAGGAACAGGTGACGACTGAACCGCTTTATGACTGGCGACCTCAAAGTACCTATATTCGCAGACCACCTTATTGGGAAGGTGCTCTTGCGGGAGAGCGAAGCCTTTCAGGGATGAGACCTTTAGCGATTCTGGGTGACAACATCACTACGGATCACTTATCCCCTTCAAATGCGATTCTCGCTTCGAGCGCAGCGGGGGAATACCTCACCAAAATGGAAGTGCCGGAAGAGGACTTTAACTCTTACGCGACCCATCGAGGCGATCACTTAACCGCGCAACGAGCAACATTCGCCAACCCTAAGCTGTTTAACGAAATGGTGAAGGACGCTGGAGAAGTCGTGCAAGGTTCATTAGCAAGAGTTGAACCTGAAGGTCAAGTTACGCGAATGTGGGAAGCGATAGAAACCTACATGAACCGTAAACAGCCTTTGATTGTCGTGGCGGGTGCCGATTATGGACAAGGTTCATCACGTGACTGGGCAGCCAAAGGTGTGCGTCTAGCGGGTGTTGAAGTGATTGTTGCTGAAGGGTTTGAACGAATCCACAGAACCAACTTGGTTGGCATGGGCGTGCTGCCTTTGCAATTCAAAGCGGGGACCAATCGCAACACCTTAGAACTGGACGGCACCGAACTTTACGACGTGTACGGTGACATTGAAGCAGGTTCTGATTTGGCTCTAGTCATCACTCGTAAAAACGGTGAAAAGCTTGATGTGCCAGTAACCTGCCGACTAGACACCGCTGACGAAGTGAATGTGTACAGCGCTGGTGGCGTATTGCAACGTTTCGCTAAAGACTTTCTCGCCCAGTAGGAGCTTGTGATGAACACTAAACAGATAAAAGTGCGTGCGACCTATATGCGAGGCGGGACGAGCAAAGGCGTTTTCTTCAACCTAAGTGATTTACCTGAATCAGCTCAAGTTGCTGGAGAGTCGAGAGATAAGTTGTTGCTGAGAGTAATTGGCAGTCCAGATCCTTATGGTAAACAAACCGATGGCATGGGTGGCGCAACATCCAGTACCAGTAAAACTGTTATTGTTTCGAAAAGCAGTAAAGCCGATCACGATGTTGATTACCTATTCGGCCAAGTAGCAATAGACAAGCCGTTCGTTGATTGGAGCGGTAACTGCGGTAATCTGTCTGCTGCCGTAGGCCCATTTGCTATTCATAGTGGCCTAGTCGACTCGAATCGTATTCCAGAAAACGGTGTGGTCGAGGTGCGAGTATGGCAAGTGAACATAGAGAAAACCATTATTGTTCATGTGCCAATCGCTGGTGGCGAAGTTCAAGAGTTAGGTGATTTTGAACTCGACGGTGTGACTTTCCCCGCCGCTGAGATCCAAGTTGATTTCCTAGACCCCGCCGATGCGAGCGGCTCTATGTTCCCAACAGGGAATATTGTCGATTTTTTAGATGTTCCAGATCTGGGTTGCATCAAAGCAACATACATTAATGCAGGGATACCCACCATTTTTGTTGATGCTGAATCGGTTGGTTACCAAGGCACTGAACTTCAATCAGATATCAATAGTGATACCAAAGCCTTGGCTCTGTTTGAATCCATACGAGCACATGGTGCAGTAGCGATGGGTCTTATTGATTCTTTAGAACAAGCTGAATCACGTCAACATACACCTAAAGTCGCGTTTGTTGCTAAGCCTCAAGCGTACCAAGCCTCCAGTGGCAAATCGGTTGCTGTCGAAGGTACTGACCTTCTGGTGCGTGCTTTGTCTATGGGACAACTGCATCACGCCATGATGGGTACGGCAGCGGTCGCCATTGCTTCAGCGGCGAGTGTTCCGGGTACGTTAGTGAACTTGGCAGTCGGTGAGGGTTCCCGAGATTTTGTGACCTTTGGTCACCCATCAGGAACCTTAAAAGTGGGTGCTAAAGCTATTCAGACGGAAAGCGGTTGGAAAATAGAACGGGCGATTATGAGTCGTAGTGCCCGAGTGATCATGGAAGGTGCCATCCGTGTGCCTTTTCCTAAGTAAAGCGATTGTCGTGAACGGTCAAATGTTCACGAACACAACGCTGAGAAAAGAGTGCACCCAAGTGACACAGCCAAAAGCAAGGCGCTTGGACTAATGGATAAATCATGGAGGAGGCACTATGTCTGCTACGAATCGAATGACTAGAAAAACAGATTATATCACCGAGTATCAATGGGCGAGGGAAGACCCCAATTCGTTCTGGGAAACGCAAGCACAAGCGATAGATTGGTTTGAACCACCAAAAACGATATTACAAACTGATGAGAATGGTATTGAGCGTTGGTTTCCTGATGGGGTGATGAACACCTGCTGGTTGGCGCTTGATTACCATTGTGAAAATGGCCGTGGTGGCAATACCGCGCTGATTTACGACTCTCCAGTTACAGGAACTCAATCCTCGTACACTTACAATCAATTGCGTGACCAAGTGGCTAAAGTCGCAGGCATGTTAGCCACGCAAGGCGTTACTAAAGGCGATCGTGTGGTGATCTACATGCCAATGATTCCTGAAGCGGCAATGGCAATGCTGGCTTGTGCTCGACTAGGCGCGGTTCACTCGGTGGTGTTTGGTGGCTTTGCCCCTCATGAATTAGCAGTTCGGATCGAAGATGCTGAACCAAAAGTGTTGATTACTGCCTCCTGCGGTGTCGAGATAAACAAGGTTCTGCCATACAAGCCAATGGTCGACAGGGCGATCATGGACAGCCGCTGGAAGCCTGAGAAAGTGGTGGTATTCCAAAGAGAGCAGTCTCTAGCCGAGTTGAACAACGAACGCGATGTACTTTGGCAACAAGCGGTTAGCGATGCATTGCCTCATGTGTGTGTGCCTGTTCTAGCGACTGACCCACTATACATATTGTATACATCAGGGACGACGGGTAAGCCAAAAGGCGTGGTGCGCGATAATGGTGGTCATGCGGTTGCAATGAAATACTCGATGAGCACTATTTACGATATGCCGCAAGATGGTGTGTTTTGGGCAGCTTCTGATGTCGGCTGGGTAGTGGGGCATTCTTATATTGTTTATGCACCATTGATTCATGGTTGTACGACTATTTTGTTTGAAGGCAAGCCAGTACGAACGCCAGATCCCGGCGCATTCTGGCGTGTGTGTGAAGAGTATAACGTCGATGTGTTATTTTCTGCGCCAACAGCGTTTAGAGCCATTAAGAAAGAAGATCCTGAAGGCGAGTTGCTCACCAAGTATGACTTATCATCGCTCAAGTCGATTTTCATGGCTGGCGAGCGCTTAGACCCGCCAACATTGGATTGGGTCGAGTCTCATACCAATAAACCGGTTATCGACCACTGGTGGCAAACCGAAACGGGTTGGGCTATTTCTGCCAATCCAACAGGGCTTGAATCTTTGCCTGTAAAAGCGGGTTCTTCAACCAAGCCAGTACCCGGTTACCAAGTGGAGATCCTCAATGAATTGGGTGAAATCGCACAAACGAATCAACAAGGGCTTGTGGCACTTAAACGACCATTGCCGCCTGGTTGTTTACCCACGGTATGGCGCAATCATGATCGGTTTGAATCCGGCTATTTGAGTCAGTTCCCGGGCTATTATGTTTCTGGGGACGGTGGCTATCTTGATGAAGATGGGTATCTATTTATCATGGGCCGTATCGACGATGTGATAAACGTAGCGGGACACCGTCTGTCGACGGGAGAAATGGAAGAAATCGTGGGTGGTCACCCAGCCATTGCAGAATGCGCGGTAGTCGGGATTCACGATGACTTGAAAGGACAACTTCCTTTAGGTCTAGTTGTGTTAAAAGATGGCGTAAAAGTCGATGGCATTGAGTTGCAAAGGGAATTGGTTGGCAAGGTTCGTAATGAGATCGGCGCGGTAGCTTGTTTTAAGCAAGCCTTGGTTGTTGAGAGGTTACCTAAGACACGCTCAGGTAAGATCTTACGTAGAACGATCCGGCAGATCGCAGAAGGTGAACAATATGTGGTGCCTTCAACTATTGACGACCCTACCAGCTTAACTGAAATTGCTGAAAAGCTCGGCAAATAGACGTCGCAGTTTAGGTAATCTCACCTTCGGCTTGTTGATTTATACATAATCCGGCGTGATGGTTTACCTAAACTCTACTTTATTCATCCGCTTATCCATTGCGTTTACTATGACCTCATTATGAATCCCACATATTGAGGTCTTTTTATGCGAGCTTACTTTTTGTTGATTGCTTTATTGGTCAGTGGTGCTGCTAGTGCCAGTATTTCAAAGGATGAAGCGAGTAGAGCATTGTTAGAACCTTTGAGTCATCCCAAGGTATTTAAATGTGTATCAAAGACTGGCGTCGATCTCTATCAAGCGGTTTTTGATATTGGTGTGGGATATGAAGCCGACCCTATTAACTCGAAGATGATCGTTAATTCAAGGAAAGGCCGCTACGAATATCAAATCTTAGGCGCAGTAAGGTCTGAAAGAGCTGGTGAAATTGTCGTGTTAACTCGCCATGTGGGAGACGGTGTTAAAGTTGCGGCTATGATTGATGACGAAAATGGCAAGATACTGGGGATCGGCGATAAAAATCATTATCGAGATTGTGGTGTTAGGCCACCACCTAGCGTAGCAAACATGCAAAACTTTTGGTCTAAAGGCTAAGAGATATGTGAAAGGCAAGAATTATAGAGAAAGCGCGATTGAGGCGACCTTATTGGTCGCCTTTTTTGTTGGTGAGGATAAAGCGAGCTCAAAGCTATATATCATTAATCAGTTATGCGATGGCTGAATAATACATAGCTGAACATGATGTATCGTCTAAACGTGGCTTTATTTATCTCATTAACGGCTCTGCTTAAGATGGTTCTACTCAAAACGAAGAACTAAGCGAGACTCCTATGAAATTCACTAAACCTTTTCTTTTAGCGACACTGATTGTGACTCTTTCTGGTTGCGCATCACCAGCAATGGATAACGAAAATGAGAATGCCGCACGTAATCGTGGTGCGGTAGGTGGTGCTTTATTAGGAGCAACAGCCGGCGCTCTAACTGGAGATGCGAGTTTAGCCGTTAAGGGCGCTGCATTAGGTGGTGTGACCGGTGGTGTTGCGGGTTCAATGAAAGATACGGACGATGCAAGAAACGCACAACGAACCCAAGTTACTGCTGATGGTCTAGCGCAAGACAATCGCACTGATGCAGAAAAGCGAGTTGCGGAAGTAGAGGCGGAAATTAAGCTTATTGAACTGGAACAACAGCTTGCTGATCTCAAAGAAGAGAAAGAAGATAACGGTGCATAAAGCTGAAGCTACAGCAAAAGCCATAGCTTCGATATTCGTTTAATTCAAAATCATTCAAACAGAATGGCCACGTAATGTGGCCGTTTTTGTATCTAAAATACACACTTCAAACAATGAATTAATTCAATAACTTGTATAGATACTCACGCCAAGTAAACTAGACTCAGTTTAGATATTAATTTGGTTTGAGAAGCGCAATAGTCATGAATGTCACCTTAAGGGCCGCAAAGCACGCGGATTTAGAACAACTTAACGAGTTAATGTTCGATCTCCACCATCACCACCACCTTGCTAGCCCAGAGCACTTTAAAACGGCAGAAGAGATTGAGCAGGAAAAAAGCATTGCACGATACTTGGATGACCCTGAATGTTTGGTTTATGTGGCATTAAAAGGAGAGCTCATTGTTGGCTTTATCTCTGGGCATTTTTGTGAGCTTATCTCAACGGTCAGCAAACCAGTGCCGATGGGAAGTGTCGATGAACTGTTTGTCTTGCCTGATTATCGAAAAGAATCGATTGCTGAAAAGTTGTTTAACAAAGTTGAAAGTACTTTTGATGATTATGGGGTTGAACAAGTCTTTGTAGAAGTTTGGGACTTTAACTCGCCTGCCAAGGACTTCTATCAAAAAATGGGGTTCACACCTCACATTCAATGGATGAGGAAGGCTTTGCACAAAACGTAGACAGCGATTTTGTGTGGCTTTGATTACAATAGTTCAACTGCAACAGCAGTCTTCAATATTCTTCTATTAATTTTTAGGTAAACTCGTTGGTTATTCGATATTTATTAGTTTTCATACTGTCTCTTTTGAGTACTACTTCCGCTTGGGCAAACGACACTTTGCCCGATCATATCGCGGGCGCCTTGTGTGTAGTACGTGCTGATAACCAAATCGTGTTGGTTGATGAGTTGATCACCGGTCAATTGTCTCTACCGGGAGGCACTGTTGTTTCAGGTGAGCCGCCAGCCGTCGCGGCGCAACGTGAAACGTGGGAAGAGGCTGGTTTGTCGGTAACGGTCGGTGATGTGCTAGGTTATACCGACAGTGCCGTCGTGTTTGATTGTATTTCTGACTCTGAAGTGATCAGTTACAAGGCTCGAAATGAGTTAGGTGGCTTTGAGCTGCCGATTTGGTTTGCTCCTCATTATGGCGTGGAAGTCAGCCGAGCGATGTTACTTCCTCCTACTGAATTGCAAGATCACCAATACCGCTACCCAGAACAGTGGTCTGAGATTAACGAGCTGTTTTTATCTGCGACAGATCAACCGGTGACGTATGTGACTGAGCTGGTGGGCGCGGCACCCAAAGTCCATCAAGTTGAATTAAATTGGATTGTGTCACTTCAAAACACGTTCGATAAGATGCCAAGCGTATTTGCGAATACTGTGCTTTTGACTGACTTGTTGGCCAAGCCATGGGTCTTCATTGTGATATTGCCGTTAATTGCTTGGTACTTTGGCCGTAACTTCGCGTTGAAGTTTTGCTTCACTTTGATCTCGGTGACACTACTTACTTTAATCGCGCACCAAGGTTTTGGTTTTCCACGTCCACACGCTTACATGCCAACATTGAAACTGGTGATGAGCAGTGGGTATAGTTTTCCAAGTCTGTTGGCTGCCTTGTGGGTCAGTTTAACCTTGTTAGTCTTTTGGAAACTAAAGCGCCTCTTGGAGCAAAAAGCCATTCTGGTAGTGCTCGCTGGCCTGCTGTGGATCATGCTATTTAAGTCTTATTCAGGTAGTGCGTTTTTTAGTGATGTATTAATGGGTGGCGTATTAGGCGCTTTAACGACGTGGCATATCGTGAGATTAGACGCGAAACCGGATGTTGATATTAGCGCCTTATTGAGTTCTAAAGGTGTTTGGTGGGCATTGTGCTTACTGTCGATTGTTCTGACGGTGATATGGCCACTGCCAACATTCTCATTCTGGGTGGCGATTTTGATGACGATTGCATGCCTAGTGACGTTAACAGACTCGAAACCTTTGGTTGGTCAGTTCTCATTCAAGATCGTTCTTGGAGTGATGGCGATGTTGTTAGCGGGAAATCTGCTGATTAGCTGGGCTGGAAGCTTTGTCTCTTTCAGCGGTATTGCTTCATTTATTGTTGAAACGTTACGTTTCCCAATCTTGATTCTGTTTGGTGTGGTGGCATTTCGTCTGCCATGGAAAAGAGAGTAGGCGAACCGACTAATATAAAATCAAAAAAGGCTGTGCAGTGCACAGCCTTTGTCATTGTGCGCCGAGCATGGCGT
>NZ_JBFRKQ010000076.1:0-8823 GCF_041469505.1 Vibrio sp. 10N.286.49.E11 | reverse complement strand
GGAGTGGATTCCATACATCACGTAAAAACAGCAACGACCATAGCCACCACCATCCCTACAAGAAACCATTCCTTTTTTAGTTTTTCTATCATGTTGACACGCACTTTCTGTAGATTCCATTTCAGCCAATAACAAGGCTCCGACGCTATTTATCCTATCGACTCTAATTTTAATTAACCACCATAAACGCAAATTAAGCTCGTCTTTATCTTGAGGGTTAACGTTGTTATTCGAGTTTGTTACGCACGCTTCGCTCTGGATTGAACAGATGTATGGAATGATGATGAAATATTAGAAAACAGCGGTTTATCGAGAAGGTAAGACCCTTTCAGTGATCGGGGCACAGAGGTAAGCCGTAAGGATATGAAAGAAAGACGTAGGCAATCTAAACACCAAAGATCAGCCTATTCTCAAAGATGACGCAGCGGGAGTAACACATGGACAACAGAATCACCATTATTGAATTTCTCAGAGTATTTGAGTTTATTCGCTCTTCCGGTGAGCAACGGGACAACAAATATCTAGTTGGCGAAATGACGGCTTGGCATGATTACGACGGTTACACCTGTTGGCTAAGCTATAAAGACGTCACGGTGACGCTGATGTTTCACGGTTCGCTAAAAATTGAGTACGACAACGCTTCAAATTACTCTGAATTTATTGAGCATTGTATGGGTATGCTTGCCACTGAACCTTCTCCATAAAACGCGAACAGACTAACGGCTAACGGCTAACGGAGACAATCATGAACGAAACGGCTTCATTGCTTAAGCGAAGACACCCTTTTTGGCTAGTACTCAGCCTCTCCTTTTTATGGTCTCAAGTATCTGTAGCAGGCATAGGTATGATTGATTTTATACAACCGAACGAACACAAGAATTGGACAGCGACCAACGACGATGTAATGGGCGGCATCTCAACAGGCGAGCTCATTTATGTTGATAATATGAGTCGATTTAGGGGCGAGCTATCGTTAGAAAATAATGGTGGTTTCAGTTCTGTAAAGCGCTCCATTGAATCACCTGCCCATGAAATAGATAGTGCAGAGCTAGTTTTCGTTGGTGATGGTCGCACCTACCAACTGAGGCTCACAACATCGAAAGATGGTAATCGAGTTCAATACAAACACGATTTCGTTACGATAAAGGGAGTGCGGCTTAACAAGGTGTTCCACTTCAATGATTTTCAAGCTGTGTTCAGAGGTCGGCTACTGAGCGATGCGCCGGAACTTAAGGCACGAGACATCAAACAAATCGGTTTTTTGATTGCGGACAAAGAGCCCTCGCCTTTTGAGCTAGACCTAATACAGCTTCACTTCAGAACATCGAAACCTATCACATCATCAGAAGCTGACTAAACTGACTAAACTGAAAACAAACAAAAGCCCCTGAAACCTTTTGACTAGCAATCAGATATCAGGGGCTTCTTCTATTTAAACCGTCAACAATTCAAAACAACGGCGGATTAAAACATCAGCAATTAGTATTTGATGGCTGTTTTACCAATCGAGGCACTGCTTTCAATACGTTGGTGTGCATCTTTAAGTGTTTCCACACTAAAGCCATTTAGGGTCGAGGTTAGCGTCGATTTAATACGGCCCGCATCAATCAGATTCGCGGCTTGGAATAGGATGTCTTGCTGCTTCTGGATATCTTCGGTGTTAAACAGTGAACGTGTAAACATCAGCTCCCAAACAAAGCCTGCTGATTTGCCTTGCAGCGCTGACAAGTCAATGCCACCGTCAAATTCAACAATCGAACTGATCATGCCTTGCGGTGCGATCAATTCAACCATCGCATCCCAGTGCCCTTTTGTATCCGCAACATTGAAGATGTAGTCGACGTGTTGAATGCCTTGCTCTCGCACAGACTCGACAAGGTTACGGTGGTTCACCACATGATCCGCACCCATATCCCTTACCCACTGCTCCGTTTCAGGTCTTGAAGCTGTTGCGATAACATTTAGGTTGGTGAGTTGCTTAGCCAGTTGAATCGTAATTGAACCAACGCCACCCGCTCCACCAATGATCAGGATAGACTTTTTCTCTTCAGGACGAACACGCAGGCGGTCAAACAACGCTTCCCATGCTGTAAGCGTCGCTAGTGGCATAACGGCTGCAGCTTCATCAGAAAGGCTCTTAGGCGCTTTAGCGGTAATACGGTAGTCCACAGCTTGGTATTCTGCGTTAGCCCCCATGCGTGTTACGTCACCCGCATAGTACACACGGTCACCGACTTCGAAGCCTTCAACGTCAGCACCTTTACCAACAACTTCACCGACTGCGTCATAGCCCAGCACTTTTGGCTGCTCAAGAGTTTTGTCTTTGGCATTACGAATACGAATTTTAGCGTCAGCAGGATTGATAGAAGTCGCGCTCACTTTTACCAGCAAGTCATTATTTTTTAGTTCTGGCAGACTCGTTTCAAACTCAAATAAACTGTCTTGCTCTGTAATCGCAAGTGATTGAGTAAATCCGATAGCTTTCATTGTTAATGGTAATGACATGATACTTCTCCTTAAATTCGATAATTGAATCTTAGAGAATTCTCGCTTTAGATAAACAGCCTAATATTTGAATTATTATCAAATGATTTTTGATAATAAGATGTATATGCGCAGGAAAAATACTAAGATTAGCAATTTGAAAATGCCTAATTTATGGGTAACCGAACAACCGATTCAAGGTTCAGAACAGGGAAACGAAATGCTTCTTGAAGACTTACAGGTTATTTTGAAAGTGGCGGAGTTTCGCAGTATCACCGCTGCAGCCACCAACCTCGATATGCGTACTGCCACAGCAAGTGCAGCGGTAAAACGTGTTGAAGCGGCACTCGGTGCAGAGTTGTTTGTAAGAACCACACGCCACCTAAGGCTCTCTTCAGCAGGCGAGCGTTATTTACCGGAATGCGAACAAGCCTTAAAGATGTTGGAGCAAGCGAAGCTCAACATGCGCGAAGAGCTTGGTATTCTTGACGGTGAAATTCGCATAGCGCTTTCATCGGATCTAGGACGCAACCTAATCACACCTTGGTTAGATGAGTTCTTGCTTGAATACCCAAAGGCGACGCTTCGCACTAGCATCAGCGATAGCAATATCGACTTCTACCGAGATTCCGTCGATATGGCGCTGCGTTACGGCTCTCCGACCGATGCCAACATGTATGGTTTCAAGATATGCGATGTGCCGAGGATATTGTGTGCGGCTCCTGAATACTTGGCTGAAATGGGCACACCAAAACACCCGAGTGACTTAGCGCAGCACAATGGTTTGCTTTACCAACTCCATGACATGTTGCAAGACGAGTGGGTGTTTAACGATGGTACTCAAGATCATAAAGTGAAACTAAAAGGAAATCGCGCTTCGAACGACGCAGACCTTGTAAGACGTTGGTGTATCGCAGGTAAAGGAGTGGCAATAAAATCTTGTCTAGACATGTCTCCTCACCTGCTTTCAGGCGAAGTGGTTAAAGTTATGCCTGAATTTAAGCCGACACCTACCGAGCTGTGGTTAGTGTGTCCAAGTCGTCAATCCATCACCCCTACTGTGCGTCTACTGAGAGATTTATTCAGAGAGAAAACCGCTGAGATCCTTTCGCAACTGAGCAAACAAGGCATTACAGAAGGCACAACATCTTAAGGTTTAATGTCGCTTATATAAGAAGCAGAGAGACAAAAAAGGCGTTAGCGAACTTCAATTCGCTAACGCCTTTCATCATTAGAACATCATAGCTGCATGATGAACCTTAATAAGAGTACTTAGTTTAATACTCTTAATACAAAAGCTTAGTTTGACTCGTCTTCAACATCGCAGTCTGCGCAGCACTGAAGAGCAATCTCATGTTCGAAGGTGATGGTGTCTTTACCTTCTTCTACTAGCTCTGCGATTTCGTCTGCCACTTCTTTTTCATCATCCGCTTCGATTCCGCTTTCTAACTCTTCTTCTGAGTAACCAAAGAAGTTAAGCAGCAAGTACTCGCGAGCTTCTTCTTTCGTACAAACCACGTCTGCTGAAAGGTCAGGAGTAACCTCGCCTTGTGCAAGTGTTGCTGTCACTTGTGCGATAGCATCGTCTTTCATCGCAGGCGTTAACCAACCAAGATCAGTACTTACTGTCGTTTTTTTACAGTCGAAGCAAGGCAGTTGGTGAAAGTAGTATTGAAAGGTAGTCATAGGTAAATTCTTCTTTAAATGTTGTATAGCGAGATTATGCGCGTTTTGTAGCAAAATACTATCTCAATCACAACCTGAAACCGCTTCGTTCTAAGTATTTTTTCAAGCTCCGCGCAAGCTGATGTGATCATCCTATAAAAGCGCTGTTTTGCGCATGCTTACTCAGCTTTACGCTTGTTTACATTTGTACGGGTAATATATGCCTCATCAAATAATAAGCGTGGTACCTCACAATTGCTTTGGCTCTTGCTTAGTTTCGTCGTTCCAGCTATCAGCTATGAGTTCACGGCTTACTTAACTACTTAGCTACTTAGCTACTTAGCTACTTAGCTACTTAGCTCGGATTTGTTTGAAATAGCTTTGTTTTCAATTAACTTACTTGCACTTGGCTTATTTTGAACCACGCTTATTTAAATCACCCATTTAGGATACCCAATCAATGATCATCAAAAAATATCAAGCCCTTGCCCTTTCATCGGTTGCTTTGCTCGCTACAGGCTGCTCACCATCATCAGATACGCCTTCGGTCAGCAACATCAGTGATTACCAAGGCTCAGCGAGTATTACTCAGGGTGTGGCGACCACCGTTGAATCGAATCTCTTTGAGTGTGCAAACGGACGTAGCCGAGTGGCGGGCGTTGGGGAAATTACGGACTCAGAAGGAAAGGTTTGGACGGTTCCAGCCAAGAACAACTTTGCGACAGGGCCAAAAGCCTTTGATCTTTATGAAGAGTGCTCAAACACCACACCAAGCAGCCTAGCCGAAGTCGATCAAAGCTCTGTACCTGTAGCGATAGTGGATCAAGACGGTGAGGAAATAACAGGCTATATTTTTGCCGATAACTATTTCGAACTTTATATCAACGGCAAGTTAATCGCGGTAGACACCGTTCCTTTCACACCGTTTAACTCAAACATCGTCAAATTTAAGGTGAAGAAGCCTTACACGATTGCCGTGAAAGTGATTGATTGGGAAGAAAACCTAGGTCTTGGCAGCGAAGATAACCGCGGAAAGGCATACCACGCTGGTGATGGTGGCTTTATCGCGAGCTTTAGTGACGGAACCGTGACAGGACCAGACTGGCAAGCACAAACCTTTTATACCTCACCGATTTATGACCTGACTTGTTTGAGTGAAGTGGACGGGAAGCGTCTTTCTGAAAGTTGCACCACGGAAGGAACTGACCACGGTCAAGATGCCTACGCCGCTCATTGGGAAACACCAACCAACTGGATGAACCAAGAGTTCGATTCAACATCTTGGCCTCAAGCATCGGTATATTCAGAAGACGATATTGGCGTGAACAATAAAAAAGCGTACATGAACTTTATCGAAAAATTCAGTGGTGCTGGCGCAAGCTTTATCTGGTCGACAAATGTCGTTCTCGATAATGAAGTGCTACTGAGATACGAAGTTAAGTAGCTTTATTCCTTTGTAAGCAAGCCCAGTCACAAGTATGACTGGGCTTACTACTCAAACAACTTGCTGGTGTTTCTAATTCACAGCGAACCTGATCATAATCTTGAGTCGTTTGATTACGGCAAAGTTTGCGAAGCCTCGCTTGATCCACGTGACCTAGCTTTGTAATTGTGTAACCAGCAACAAAACAACCCGATGCACAAACCCCAAAATGCACTGCCGATTCCCAGTAAATTAGTACCAGAAGCAGTGAATAAGAAAGTAAGCAGCGCAGGCTCTCGATAGTGGGTGTCTGCCATCGAAACAGCTAAACAATTCATCAAGGTCGGCATCACCGCTAAGCCAGCAACCGCAATGACAATCGCGGAGGGCACGGCGCTAAACAGCGACACAAATGACATCCCCATCACGCCAGCTAACAAGTAAAACCCGCCCATACAAATCCCCGCCATGTAACGTGTCTTTGGATTGCCATCCGCATTCGGGCCCATGCAAATAGCGCCCGTAATCGCAGCAAGGTTATACGCAAAGCCACCAAACGGCGCGAAGATCAAACCTGTCACCCCAGTGGTGGTAATGATCTTCGATGAATCGACCTGGTATCCGTTCGCTTTTAGAACCGCAAATCCCGGTAAGTTCTGTGAAGCCATAGTCACTATAAACAATGGGATACCTACACTGAACAACGAAAAGAACTCAAAATCGGGCGTAATGAACATCGGGGTCGTTAATCCCATAGTTACCTGACTGACATCGAGTTTGCCAAACCCCACACACATAACCAGTGCGATAATGAAAATACTTGGGATCAGTAAATTACCTAACAGCGCTTTCGCCAGAATAAATACAGCGAGCATGACCGCTACGACTTGTGCCTCTTCCATTAACGACGTGAACAAACCCAAACCGAATTGCAATAGGATCCCCGCGAGCATCGCAGAGGCAATCGATGTTGGGATCTGTTTTAGGACTTTCTCAAATATCCCCGCTAATCCAACTAACGTGATCAACATCGAACTGAACAAAAACACGGCCACAGCCTGATTCATTGTCAGCCCTTCAAGAGATGTGATTAACAACGCCGCTCCAGGCGTCGACCACGCTGTAACCACAGGCTTCTTGTAATGAAACGAAAGCAGTATTGTGGTTACGCCCATGCCAATTCCCAACGCCCAAAACCATGACGCCACTTGTTCTTCAGTTGCTCCAGCACTCATTGCCGCTTGGAAAATAATCGCCGCGGCGCTCGCATAACCAATGAAAACAGCGATAAAGCCGGTACTGACGTGAGAAAATTTTAGCTTAGTCATGTTAATTTATTCCTGTGTACGTTATAACGTCCATAGACTGAACTTAGCACCCGTGCGCTATAACGCACAACTAATTTTTGAAAAACTTGTAGAGAAAATATGCAAACAGAAATTAAAGTCGGCGTTAACTTGAAACGCCTTCGCCAAGAAAAAGGCTGGAGCTTAGACAAAACAGCGAAAGCAACAGGCGTGAGTAAAGCAATGTTAGGACAAATTGAACGTGGAGAATCCAGCCCGACAGTCGCTAAGCTCTGGCAGATAGCTTCTGGATTCGAGGTGTCACTTTCGAGCTTTATCGCGGCTAGCCCAAACAGTGAACTGACGAGTTTATTCAGAGATGCAAACGAACTAAGGCATGAAGAATACAACATTGGCTTTTTCGTCAGTTTGTTGTTTCCTTTTGAGGAAGCACTAGGATTTGAAATATTCGAACTCACCCTAGCACCCGATTACCAGCATGAATCCGCCCCACATAACGCAGGCGTCACTGAGCACATCTTATGCATTTCAGGAGAGATGGCCGTGATGTTTGATGATGAGTGGCATACGTTACGCGCAGGACAAGCCGTTCGCTTCAACGCCAACCAGACCCATGCCTACAAAAATATCGGTGAAGGAAACGCCGTATTTCATAATGTGATTCACTACCCTAATAACAAGCAATAGTGCCGGATTTGGTGCTAATGGATGTTTAGCTCTAACCGGATGTTCAGCGCTAACGAAAGAGCTGGCAGACCACTGGCTGTTACTAACTTAAAGCGACTATACGTTGACGACCATGCTGCCATCTTCGGCTTGATAACGAGCCCATAGTTGAGAGAGGTTTTCTTTATTAAGCTGTATCTCTTTTTCTTTCAGAAACGTTTCGTTGTGCAGCTTCGAATACGAGCGCTCAGCAAGGTCACAGCTAAATGTAACGATGGTTTTCCCTTTCCCCATTCTAGCCGCAGCGTATAGCGCACCTGCTACGTTCAACGACGAACTGCTTCCTAGAAGAATACCGTCATGTTCCGCAACAAGGCGGGATATCGTCACCAAATCCTGATCGGGAAGCGTGATGGCACGATTGATTTTTGCCTGCCTGAAATTTTCAACCGTTCGCATGATCCCTATGCCTTCCGTGAACGAACTTCCCGTTGATTGATAGTGTCCATTACGTAGAAACGAATAAATGCCGGACCCATTTGGGTCAACTAACCAAGTTTCGAGATTGGGTTGCTGCTCAGATAGATAGTGTGAGTTTCCGGCAATGGTTCCACCCGTCCCCACCACTGAAACTAGAGCATCAATATTCCCCTGTGTTTGCTGCCAGATCTCAGGTCCAGTATTTAAATAGTGCGCTCGATAATTACTGAGATTTTCAAACTGATCAGCCCACCAATAACTCTCATTTTCGACACCAATCCGCTTAGCCGTGTGGTAAAATGTTTCTAAAAGAGAAAAAACCGGTGACCTCGTTGATGTAACTGAAATGACCAAATTAACCAACTTATTTCAAGACAGTATCGAAGGTCGGTTTCAAGCAGGCGAAGAACAGCAAGACCCTGAGATGTTTAAAAAGTCCGAACTGATGTTTATGTCAGGGGAAGAGTTACCTCGATGCTGGACAGATCCAAACTACCGCTCAGGGACTAAATAACCTTAGCGCTTCCAGAGCACCCGATGAGTCGCAATTTAAGCTCTGTTCTAAAACTGTTTCACGATCGCCTTGTAGGCTATCCCCCTGTTAAAACATTCAGACGCATCTTTACTAGACACAAAAAGCGAGCCACTTGGGCTCGCTTTTGATTGTCTTTTTCTTGCTTAGACTTCAGTTCAGATTACAGAAGTTCTACCGACTGTTGAGCAATCACGAATTCTTCGTTGGTTGGCAAGCTATTATAATCGCACCTATTAACACGGGTTTGTCGAGTAGACGACACT